>CAMVNR010000011.1 GCA_947168905.1 uncultured Lachnospiraceae bacterium | reverse complement strand
TAAGGAAGACGACTACGATCCGATGCAGGCATATCAGGAATCCAATTACCTGCTGCCGATCCGGGACGTTTACTTCCAGATGATCAACAACAATATCCTGTCGATGGAGGCTTTTGCCGCCGACAGCGCCTGCGATGCGGAGAAACGCATGAACAGCGTGCTCGGCCGCCGGAAGGAAGAGATTCTCTCCCGGATCCGGAGATATCTGGAGGACCGCGAGGAGAAGAAGCTGTCGGAATTTGATGAATACGAACAGGCGTATATCAGCTACCTTTACAGTTTCATGGTACGTGAGGAATACCTGAATACCTCCTCTGTCAATCCGGAGGACAGTGTTTATCTTGGCTGGAAAGAGGGCACCTGCGCCTTCCCGGAGTTTTTGCTGCACGCGTTGTCGGAAGGCTGGATCGACATGACGAAGTTCTCCGAGGACTCGCGTTACAATACCGTAGATGCCTGTTATCAGTTTATGACCGAGGCGATGCTTCGGAATCTTTCGGAGTCGTACGGAGACTTTGACAAGCTGATCTATGACGAGCTGATTCATACCAACCAGATTTCCGGCTGTGAAATCGGTCTGGCGATGTTCCGCCAGGGCGTCATCAAGGAAGATGAAGAGTGGCAGACGAAGCTTGCAGACAATACAAACGATACCGCGTATGATTTCTTTGCTGCCAAGATCACGTCGATGGAGCTCCTCCCCGGCCAGATCGCACTCGATCCGTGTTCCGCGGGACTGGTGCTTACCGACCCGAATAAGGGAGATCTTTTGGCGGTGGTTTCCTACCCCGGATATGATTCCAACAGAATCAATAATTCGGCTTACTATATGAGCCTGCTTTCGGACCAGTCGAGCCCCCTGTACTCCCGTGCAACGCAGAGCCGGCTGGCGCCGGGATCCACCTTCAAGATGATTACCGCAACAGCAGCGCTGGAGGGCGGGTATCTCAGACCGAACGAACGCATCAAATGCGAAGGCATTTATGATAAACTCGACCATCCCAGATGCTGGATTTACCGTGCGCAGAACGGAGAGCACGGATATCTCGACCTGATCCATGCGATCGGGCAGTCCTGCAACTGCTTCTTCTACGAGTGCGGTTACCGCTTCAGTCTTACCGCGGACGGCCGCTACAGCCCCGGACTCGGTCTGGCAGTGCTGAAGAAATACGCGGAAATGTACGGCTTTGGAAGCCTGACCGGCATTGAAACTAATGAAAATGTTTCCGTTATTTCCGAAGACCTCCCGGTGACTTCAGCCATCGGACAGGGAACGCATGCCTTTACGACGATATCGCTGGCGCGTTATGTTACGGCGATTGCGTCCCGCGGAAATGTATATGATTTCAAACTCCTTCAGAAGATTGAGGACAGCGAGGGCAATATCCTTCTGTCGCGCGCTCCGGAAATTGTGAGCACGCTGTCTCTGGAGGATTCCACCTGGGAACGCATCCATGAGGGCATGTATACGGTTGTCCACGAGGGCGGCTCCCGTTCAACGGACTTCAACGCACTCCGTTACGATTATGCCGCCAAGTCCGGCTCGGCGCAGGAAAACCGTACGCGCCCAGAACACGGCTGGTATGTGTCCTACGGACCCTACGACAATATTCAGTATGCAATGGCCGTGCAGATCCCGAACGGCTACTCTTCGGGAAACGCGGCGCTGATCAGCAAAGGTGTGTATGAGTATCTGGAGGGCGATATTACGCTGGAGGAGATTCTGAAGAATTCCGCTTCATCCGGCGGCCTGAACGATACGCTTGACTGACGCTGTCCCTGTAACATGCGGCGAAAAAGGAGAGAAGGATGGGAGAGATCATTGCGATGGTTTCCGGTAAAGGCGGAACCGGCAAAACGACGGCAGCAGCTTACCTTGGCGCCGCGCTTGCGAGGCGTGGGGAAAAGACGCTTCTCATAGACCTGAATTTCAGAATGGACGATCTGCCTGTTCTCCTCGGTGCCCAGAACAGGGTTTCCTATCACCTTCTGGATGTCATCGAAGGAAACTGCAGGATCATCCAGGCGCTGATACCCTGCGGGAATCCTTCGGATCTGTTTCTCCTGCCCGCATCCCGGGAGAGGGAGCTTCTGCAGGTCCCGAAAAAAAGCTTCCTGAAGCTTACGGGACTTTTGAAGGAGTCCTTCGGACATATTCTGATCGATGCGCCTTCGGGCTTTTCGGACGGACTGGACTATGCGCTTGCCGCCGCGGACGCTGCGGTGATTGTGTCGGACTTCGGCCGGCTGTCTGTCCGGGATTCCGGAATGCTTCTTGCGCACCAGGGCTTTCAGGGCGTTCGCAAAAGCGTGCTCCTGAACCGGTTTGACCGTAAGCTCCTCCGGGAGGAAAAAACGCTTTCTCCGGAAGAAGCTGTCGCGGAAATCGGGGAACCGCTTCTGGGGATTATCCCGGAATCGGAAGCGCTCCTCCTTTCTGCCGAGGAAGGCAGTATGACAAATGACACGCGCGATCCGGCGTACAGAAGTTTCGAACGGATCGCCGGAAGAATCGACGGGGAGGATATCCCCATTCATCTGAAGTAAAGAGAGTTCAGTAAAGCAGTATGGCAGGCAAATTCGGTTATCTGAATGAAACAAAGTTTCGGGCCAGGGATATTAATTTCCGGCTGATTTTCTATGTCATTCTGCTCAGTACGATCGGCGTTTTCGTTGTGCATTCCGCCACCTCCAATGAAGTGACGCAGACGATTGTTTCGACGACCGTCAAGCAGATTGTCGGTGTCGGAATGGGGCTCGCGGTCATGCTGATCCTGGCCTTTATCGATTACCGGAAGCTGGTGAAATACTCCTGGGTATTTCTGCTGGTTTCGATCGCAAGCCTGGTCTATGTCCGTTTCTTTACACGCGCGATTTACGGAGCGCACCGCTGGATTTATGTGCCTTTCTTCGGGACCATCCAACCGTCCGAGTTTTCCAAACCGGCGCTTCTTCTTTTCCTGGCTTTTGTCCTGTACAAGATGAAGGACCGCATCAATAAGGTCTATATGCTGCTCCTGTATTTCGCGGTGGCGGCGCCCGTCCTTGTCCTCGTCCTGATGGAGCCGGACCTGTCCACGAGTATCGTGCTGACGCTGATGATTATCTCGCTTCTCTACCTGGCGGATATCAGCTACAAGTGGATTGTCGGCGTGATGATCGCAATGATTCCGCTCGTGGGACTGTTCTTTTTTGCCGTATACCAGGAAGGACAGCCGATCCTGTGGAAGCTTTTTGAAGAGCACCAGATTGCGCGTATCAATGCCTATTTCTTCCCGGAGCTGTATCCAGCGAACGTTTACCAGCAAAACAACTCCGTGATGGCAATCGGTTCGGGCGGTCTTTTCGGAAAAGGCCTGAATACCTCTTCCCTGGAATCCGTCAAAAACGGGCAGTTCCTTTCGGAGGAGCAGTGTGACTTCATCTTTGCGGTGGTCGGAGAGGAGCTTGGTTTTATCGGCGCTGTCGTGGTCATTATCCTCATACTTCTGATTGTGTTTGAATGCTTCCGGATGGCCCGGAAATGCCAGGACGTCGTCGGCAAGGTGATTGCGGGCGGCGCAGGCGCGGCGATCGGATTCCAGAGCTTTATCAATATTGCGGTGGCGCTTCTATTGATTCCGAATACCGGGATCCCGCTTCCGTTTGTCAGCGCCGGAATGAGTTCTCTTCTGAGCTCCTTCATTCTTCTCGGGCTCTCTTTGTCGGTAGGGCTGCGCGGAAGGCTGAAAAAGAGGGTATTTTACTGATGAAACAGATCAAATTCTTTTTTGCCTGCCTTCTTATATTTTCTTTCTGCATGCTTTCATGCGGGAAGGAAGAGCCCGTGTCGGACTACGAGCGT
Source organism: uncultured Lachnospiraceae bacterium (assembly GCA_947168905.1). GTDB lineage: Bacteria > Bacillota > Clostridia > Lachnospirales > Lachnospiraceae > UBA1267. Next base: position 37,664 of record CAMVNR010000011.1, on the reverse strand, counting down.
GAAATCCTCGGCAAGATTACCGAAGGGATTGGCGCAAAGACGCGGCTTCCTTCCTTCAGCAGGGATCTGTGTGTGCTTGATCCGGAAATTCGTTATGACGAAGAACTGATTCTGTCCAAATATGCGGGGCTTTTTAACGAAACCTCGAAAGAAGTCCTGTATGCGAAAAATGCGGCTGACAGAATCTACCCGGCGAGTATGACGAAGGTGATGACGGCGCTTCTGGTTGCCGAAAACTGTCCGGATCTTACTGTGATGGTTCCCGTCACCGCAGAAGCGCTCGAAAGTGTGCGGGAGGGAAGCTCTCTCGCCGGGCTTGTCGAAGGAGAGAAGTACAGCGTTTCGGACCTTCTCGCGGCGCTCCTCGTCCCCTCCGGGAATGATGCTGCGAATGTCCTCGCCGTTTTCATCGACGGAAGCATCGAGGCTTTTGTGGAGAGAATGAACTCCCGGGCAAAAGAACTCGGGATGCTGAACACGCATTTTGTAAACGCGAACGGGCTGCATGACAAAAACCACTATACCTCTGTCTATGATCTGTATCTTCTGATGCGCACGTTCATCACGCACCGGGAGCTTGCGGAGCTGGCTTCTTCAAGGGACGCGACCGGAGCGGCGCTCCAGCCGGACGGATCCTATATTATCCGCAGCTGGCGCTCCACGAATTCTATCTGCCTCGGATATACAGCCCTTCCGGAGGGAGTTTCACTGACGGCGGCAAAAACTGGCTATACGGTATCCGCGGGCAGATGTCTAGTGATCGCTGTCCGAAGCGCAGACGGCTCCGACTGCATCGGGGTGATTGCAGGCGCTGCGTCGCATGACGCGCTGTACGAGCAGATTGTAAAACTTCTGGCACAATACTGCGGATAAAAAGGAATCTATCCATGGCACAGGACGAAGAAAAGAAAATAATCAAGCATCCGCATCGGCTGCCGGTCACCTTTGTCGGCGTCGTGTTTGCGCTGATTCTCGTGTACCTTGTGGTGCAGGGGATTCTTTTTCTTGTGCGCAGCAGCATCCAGGTATATAATATCGGGGCTGCGGATTCCGACCGCGCGGCAGGAACCTTCCGCGGAATGATCCTGCGGGAAGAGATTACGGTGAATGCCGAGAGCGACGGCTATTTAAGCTACTATGCCACGGCGAAGGAACGTCTGAAGGCCGGAACACTTGCACTCACGATTGACCAGAACGGGAAGATTGAGGAGAGGCTCCATCTTCTGTACAGCGGAAAAGACGTGCTCAGCCGGGACAGCCTGGTGCGGATCCGGGAGGCGATTACAGATGCTTCCCGTCAGTATGATCCTGTGAATTTTGAAACCTCCCGCTATGTGCAGACCTCTGTGCGCGCCGCGGTTCTGAACAGCCTTCTGGAAAACGGCGCGAGCAGTGTCGATAATATCCTTCCCGAGGGCTCGTTCACAGAGCAGCGTACGGACAGAAGCGGCTTCTTTCTCCTCTGGAAGGATGGGTATGAAGGCAGGTCTGTAAGCCAGCTGACCGCCCAGGATTTCGATCCTGAGAACTATCATTCGCTGGAGCTTCGTTCGAGTACGGAACAGATCAGCCGCGGCGATTTTGTCTATAAACTGGCGCCGGACAATCAGTTTTCTGTCGTTTTTATGCTGTCGGAAGGAGATGCCGACCGGCTGCAGAACAAGAAAAGCCTGAGCATTCGTCTGTCGGACGGGACCGAGCTTAAAGGCGCGTTCTCGATCCGGGAGCTTGCGGACAGGACGCCCGCCGGGGTGCTTTTCTTCCAGAAATTCGGCGGAAACTACCTGGACTCCAGGTTCCTTGATTTCCAGATTCTGGATACCGAAATCACCGGTTACAAAATTCCGGAGTCCTCCATCGTGAAGAAAAGCTTTTTCGTTGTCGACAGCGCATACATCACGACGGGAGGCAATTCCAGCCAGAACGGGCTTCTTGTTGAGACGGAAGAAGGGGCGCGCTTTATTCCCGCCACCGTTTACCTGAAGCACGGCGAAGAGGATTCCTTTATTATCGGGGAAGATAATACCGCCTATGTGTACAGCAGCGAGCTTACGGCAGGCATGACGATCATCAGCATGGCGGATGACCGGCAGCAGGAGAGGTCTTCGCTCGGACTGACTACTGTGGTGGAAGGCGTATATCAGGTCAACCAGGGCTACTGTATTTTCAAACCCATTCTCAGAGTGGCAAATTCCATGGATACCTCCTACACGGTGATTGCATCCGGCATGCGTTACGGCCTGCAGCCCTATGACAGAATTCTTCTTGACGGGGCGTCGGTGGGAGAATACGATTATATTTATGAGTAAAGGATGACAGGAAACATCAGATATGTCAGTGACGGAACGTTTTAATGAAGTTCAGAAAAGAGTGAACGAAGCCTGCCTCAGGGCCGGGAGAGATCCGAAGGAAGTGACCATCCTTGCGGTCAGCAAGACGAAGCCCGCGGAGGATATCCGGGAGCTTTTAGCGGCAGGCCACAGGGATTTCGGGGAAAATTATGTGCAGGAGCTTTCCGAGAAGGCGGCGCTGATACCGGAAGCGCGCTTTCATATGATCGGCCATCTGCAGCGCAATAAAGTCCGCCAGACGCTTGGCGCGGCGGTCCTGATTCATTCGGTGGATTCCCTGCGCCTCGCCGAGGAAATCTCTAAGGAGTCCGTAAAAAAAGGCCAGGTGACGGATATCCTTCTCGAAATCAACGGCGGAAATGAAGAAAGCAAATTCGGATATGATTTTTCGGAGGCGGAGGACGCAGCAGTCGCCGTAAGTTCGCTCCCCGGAGTGCATCTGTGCGGCCTCATGTGTGTGGCGCCCTTTGTAGACGACCCGGAAAAAAACCGGCCGATTTTTCGAAAAATGTTTCAATTAGCGGTTGACATTGGAAATAAAAACTACGATAATATAGACATGAATGTGTTATCCATGGGGATGACATCAGACTTTGAAGTGGCTGTTGAAGAGGGCGCGACCATCGTGCGTATCGGAACGGCGATCTTCGGAGAAAGAAATTATGGGAGATCTTGAAAATGGGCGTTGTAGATAACTTTTTGAAGAAGATGAAAATGGTCAACGAAGAAGACGACTACGATGACTATGACGATTATGACGACTACGAGGACGACGAAGAAATCCTTCCCAAAAAGAAGCCTGAAAAGAAAGAAAAGTCCAGAGTCAAGTCCCGTCCTGCGGATAATGACGACGACCTGGATGATTTCGATGATTTTGAGGATAAGGTAGCGCCTGTTTCCCCGAGAGAACGCGAAAAGAGTAAGCCCGCAGCGAAGAAAACGCCTTCCTACACGCAGAGCTCCTATGCTTCCGGAAACAGTTCATCCTACACCCAGCAGCGCCAGAACGTTGTCGGCATGAACCGAAGCGGGGGACCGGAGGTCTGTATGGTGATGCCGAAGAGCTTCAATGATGCGAATACCATCGCGGAGCTCCTTCTGGACCGCAAGGCTGTCGTACTGAACCTTGAGGGCATCGATATGTCCGCCGCGCAGCGGATTATTGATTTCGCTTCCGGTGCCTGCTATACGGTCGGCGGCAATCTCCAGAAGATCAGCAGGAAGATTTTCATTGTCGTACCCCGTGACATGAATCTCTCCGGAGATTTTGACGAACTGATGGGCGACATGGTTGACTTAAGCTCGCTGTCGGGAAACATCTGATCAGGGAAGTTTGGCCCGAAAACTGACTTGCTTATAACGCGGGGAGGGGGATGAGTTCATTCCACTCCCTTTTATAAATGTCGAAAGGCAGAAATAATAATTGGTGGATTTATGAAGGAAAAGGCAGCAAAATACGGACTTTTTGCGGCAGGAACGGCGCTTCTCGTCTTCCTTGACCGCCTGTCCAAAAACTGGGCGGTCAAAAGGCTGATGGGCCAGGCACCGATCGAACTGTGGCCCGGCGTGTTTGAATTTCATTATCTTGAGAATTACGGGATGGCTTTCGGCCTTCTGCAGAACCAGCAGGTTTTCTTTTATATTGCAAGCGCGCTGATTCTTCTGGCTGTTCTCTACCTCCTGTACCGGACACCGTTTACGAAACGCTTCCTTCCGATGATTATCGTTCTGACCGTCATGACGGGCGGGGCAGTCGGCAATCTGATCGACAGGATTTCAACGAAATATGTTGTGGATTTCCTGTTCTTCAAGCTGATTAATTTCCCGATCTTCAATGTGGCGGACAGCTTTGTCACCCTGAGCGCGATTTCCCTGTTTATCCTGCTTCTGTTCGTCTATAAGGACGAGGAATTCACGAAAGTCTACGGATTCGGGAAAAAGGAAACAGCGGCGAAGGAGATGACTGCTCCGAATACGCCGGATGACGAGAAGACTAAAACACCGGACGAGACTTCGAAGGAAGAAGAAGAGACAGAAGCAAAAGAAGAGCTGTCTAAAGAAAATGCGGAGGCTGAGGCAGAATCACCGGACAGCCTGAAAAGCGGCGAAAAGTAAGCTATGACAGGATATTCGGACAAAAATGAAGACAGTAAGGTCCTGATTGCCGGACCCGAAGACCAGGACTTTCGGCTGGATATCTATCTTTCCGAGGCCTTTCCCGAGAAGAGCCGGACCTTTTTTCAGCGCCTGATTAAGGACGGTGCTGTCCTGGTGAACGAGAAGACGGTGCGCCCATCCGTCCTTTTGAAGGAGGATGACGAAATCCGTATCCGTTTTCCGGAGCCGGTTCGCCTTGAAATCTCTCCGGAGAATATTCCGCTGGACATTGTCTATGAGGACGAGGACGTGATTCTGGTGAACAAGCCGAAGGGCATGGTTGTCCACCCAGCCCCGGGACATACTGCCGGGACGCTTGTCAATGCGCTTCTGTATCACTGCAGCGATCTGTCCGGAATCAACGGGGTGCTTCGCCCGGGAATTGTGCACAGAATCGACCGGGATACGACCGGAATTGTGATTGCCTGCAAAAACGATGAGGCGCATCTTAAGATCTCGGAGCAGCTGAAGGAGCATTCCGTAAACCGCCGCTACCGGGCAATCGTCATGGGAAACCTGAAGGAAGACAGCTTAACGGTAGATCTTCCGATCGGCAGAGACAAAAAGAACCGGAAGAAAATGGCGGTTGACGAGCAGAACGGGAAGAACGCCGTAACGCATTGCCGCGTGCTCGAGCGCTTCGGGAGCTGTACGCTCATTGAATGCCGTCTGGAAACCGGGAGAACGCATCAGATCCGCGTACATATGGCGCATCTTGGACATCCGCTTCTCGGAGACGAGGTCTACGGGGGACGGAAGACAAAGGATGCATCGCAGGGACAGTGTCTGCACGCATATCTTCTCGGATTTGTGCATCCGAAAGACGGCAGGTATATGGAATTTTCGGTCCCGGATCCGGAATATTTTGAAAAAATACTGAATTCTCTCAGAAGTCATTGATAATCCGTCAGATTTTTGTTATAATACAGCTGTCCTGGGGTGTACGATATTCCCGCTATTTTGAACCTACATGACATAATACGGGATTCCTATATCTCATGGCGGATGTCAGGCCTCATCTTTTATCAGTGGAAGGCAGAAGTCATGATGCGGAAACCCACCTGGCGATATGCTGGGAGTCAACTTGCGGGGAAACGGCACTCCCGGGATTTTATATGCAGAAAATCCATAGGCGGCAGACAAAACCTGTGTTTACGGTTTTGTTTGTTTTCTGTGGCTTTTTCCATAAAATGAAGTCAATGCCAAAAAACAGTAAGGAGTGAAAAACATGCGGTACGAACCGAAGAAAATTGAACCTAAGTGGCAGAAAATCTGGGAAGACGAGAAAGCATTCGCAGCGAAGGAAGACTATACGCTGCCGAAATTCTATGCACTCGTAGAGTTCCCGTATCCTTCGGGGCAGGGCCTGCATGTCGGACACCCGCGTCCGTATACCGCACTGGATATTGTTGCAAGAAAACGCCGGATGCAGCACTACAATGTGCTTTATCCGATGGGCTGGGACGCATTCGGCCTTCCGACGGAGAACTATGCGATCAAAAACCATATTCATCCGAAGATCGTCACCGAGAATAATGTCAGACGCTTCAAGCAGCAGCTTCAGTCGCTGGGCTATTCCTTCGACTGGGACCGCGAAGTCAATACGACCGATCCGTCCTACTATCACTGGACGCAGTGGATCTTCCTGAAGCTCTTCAAGGCGGGCCTTGCATATAAGGCGGAAATGCCGATCAACTGGTGTCCGTCCTGCAAGTGCGGCCTCGCGAACGAGGAAGTGGTGAACGGCTGCTGCGAGAGATGCGGCACCGAAGTGATCCGGCGCGTGAAGTCCCAGTGGATGCTGAAGATTACGGAATATGCCGAGAAGCTGATCGAAGGCCTGTCGGAAGTCGATTATATGGAGAAAATCAAGACTTCCCAGATTAACTGGATCGGAAAATCCCAGGGTGCCGAGGCTGAATTCCAGCTCGTTGGAAAGAAGGAAAAGCTCCGCATTTATACGACGCGTCCCGATACGATGTTCGGCGCAACCTATATGGTCATTTCGCCGGAACATCCTTATATCGACCTTTTCAAGGATGATATCGAAAACTACGACGAACTCCTTGCGTACCGCGAGGAAGCCGCGAAAAAGAGCGAATTCGAACGTACAGAGCTTGTCAAGGACAAGACCGGCGTCGAGATCAAGGGCCTTCGCGCCGTCAACCCCGTGACAAACGAAGAAATTCCGATCTGGATTTCCGACTATGTGCTGATGACCTACGGAACCGGCGCGATCATGGCGGTTCCGGCCCATGACGAGAGAGACTGGGACTTCGCGAAAAAATTCAATCTGCCCATTATCGAGGTCGTTTCCGGCGGAAACGTCGAAGAAGCGGCTTATACCAATACACAGTCCGGAACGATGGTGAACTCGGGATTCCTGAACGGCCTGGAAGTCGAAGAGGCGAAAAAGAAGATTACAGAGTGGATGGAGGAGCATGGCGTGGGTACGCCGAAGACAAATTACAAGCTCCGCGACTGGGTCTTCTCCCGCCAGCGCTACTGGGGCGAGCCGATCCCGGTGATTCACTGTGAAAAATGCGGCTTTGTACCGCTTGACGAATCCGAACTTCCTTTAATCCTGCCGGATGTGGAGTCTTATGAGCCGACCGACAACGGGGAATCGCCGATTGCGAAGATGACCGACTGGGTCAATGTCACATGCCCGTGCTGCGGCGGCCCGGCAAAGAGGGAAACGGATACAATGCCCCAGTGGGCAGGCTCTTCCTGGTATTTCCTCCGCTACTGTGATCCGCACTGTGAGACCGGAATCGCACGCCCGGAGGCGCTGAAGTACTGGATGCCCGTCGACTGGTATAACGGAGGCATGGAGCACACAACGCTGCACCTTCTGTATTCGAGATTCTGGAACCGCTTCCTCTACGATCAGGGAGCCGTTCCGGTCAAGGAGCCTTACAGGAAACGTACCTCTCACGGAATGATTCTCGGCGAGAACGGCGAAAAGATGTCAAAGTCCCGCGGAAATGTTGTAAATCCGGATGATATCGTGAGTGAGTTCGGCGCGGATACGCTCAGAACCTACGAAATGTTCATCGGAGCATTCGAGCTTTCCGCCGCCTGGTCCCAGGAAGGAGTCCGGGGATGCAGAAAATTCCTTGAGCGCGTCTGGAAGCTTCAGGATATGCTGACAGAAGACGAAGGGTACTCCAAAGCGCTCGAGACGAGAGTGCATCAGACGATCAAAAAGGTCAGCTCGGATTTTGAAAATCTGAAGTTCAACACCGCGATCGCTGCAATGATGTCTCTTGTTAATGACTTCTACCGGGCGGGCTCCGTGACAAAGGGCGAACTGAAGACCCTCCTTCAGCTCCTGAATCCGGTGGCGCCGCACATGACCGAAGAAATCTGGGAGACGCAGGGCTTCGGAGGAAGGCTGTATCAGGCGGACTGGCCGGAGCACGATGAGGAGAAGACGGTCGAAGACATGATCGAGATCGGCATTCAGGTGAACGGGCGCGTGAGGGGCAGTGTGAAAATTGCGCGCGGCGCCGATAAGGATACCGCAATCGCTGCTGCGAAAGAAGCCCTCGGCAGCCGGCTGACCGGCTCGATCGTGAAGGAGATTTACGTTCCGGGAAGAATTGTGAATATCGTAGTCAGATAACAGGGACACGAAAGGATATTTCATGAGAAAAAACAACGTAGAAAATAACGAGCTGCAGGAAGAGGAACTTATCTCAGACGAATATACGGATGAAGCCGACGAGAAAAGAGAAGAAGAAGCGCTGCGGTCCGGCCAGGACAAGAATTCGGTGACTCCGCAGATGCTTGAAAAGCTCGTGGAATACGGACGCCAGCATAATTCCATTCTGGAAGTTGACGATATCAATAACTTCTTCAAGGGCATTACGCTTTCACCGGATCAGATTGAAAGCATTATCTCTCATCTGGAGCGGAAGAAAATCGATGTGCTCCGGATCATGAATGACGATCTGCTCCTGGATGTGGATATTCTCGATGATGATTTCTCGGACGGCGACATGGACGAGACCGAGGACATCAACCTGACGAATCTGGACCTTCTGGAGGGCGTAGGCACGGGAGATCCCGTCCGCATGTATCTGAAGGAAAGCGGTATGGTTCCGCTTCTTTCCGCGGACGAGGAAATCGAGCTTGCCAAGAAAAAAGCCGATGGAGACGAAGCTGCGAAGCAGCGGCTGATCGAGGCGAACCTTCGTCTGGTCGTGAGCATTGCGAAACGTTATACCGGCCGGGGAATGAGCTTCCTGGACCTTGTCCAGGAGGGAAATCTCGGACTCATCAAGGGCGTCGAGAAGTTTGATTACACGAAGGGCTACAAGCTCTCCACCTATGCTACCTGGTGGATCCGGCAGTCTGTCACGCGTGCGCTTGCAGATCAGGCGCGTACGATCCGTGTGCCCGTGCATATGGTGGAAACGATCAACAAGATGTCCAAAATGCAGAGAAAGCTTACCCTGGAGCTCGGCTACGAGCCTTCTGTCACAGAGCTTGCCAAGGCGCTGGACCTTTCCGAATCCAAGGTGATGGAGATCATGCAGATCGCGAGAGAACCCGCGTCTCTGGAAACGCCGATCGGCGAAGAGGACGATTCGAACCTCGGGGACTTTGTGGCGGATACCAATACGGTTACGCCCGAGGTGAATGTGGAGAACGTCATGCTCCGGGAGGAGATTGATACCCTTCTCGGGGACCTGAAGGACAGGGAACGCCAGGTAATCATCCTGCGTTTCGGCCTTCTGGACGGGCATCCGCGGACACTCGAGGAGGTCGGCAAGGAGTTCAATGTGACGCGTGAGAGAATCCGCCAGATCGAGGCGAAGGCATTAAGAAAGCTCCGCAACCCCGTCCGGTCGAAAAGAATCCGCGATTTTCTGCAGTAAGAAGGGCTGCTGACAGGCAGAAACCTTTATTTACGGGAGGCAAGAATGCAGATCAGAAGAGCAGAAGAAAAGGACATCCCTGCAGTGATCCGTCTCCTTCAGGAGGTATTGGAGCTTCATGCAAAGATCCGGCCGGACATCTTTATTTCCGGTACGACCAAGTATACCGGGGAAGAGCTCCTGGAGATTTTCCGGGATGACGCGCGGCCGGTTTTTGTCGCTTCGGACGAAGCGGACAATGTTCTCGGCTATGCCTTCTGCATTCTGAAACATCAGCCCTTTTCCAACAACATGGTTCCGTTCACGTCGCTTTTCATCGACGATCTGTGCGTCGATGAAAAGCTGCGGGGACAGGGCATCGGAAAAGCGCTTTTTGCCTTCGTGAAGGAGGAAGCTGTCCGACGCGGCTGCCGTGAAGTTACACTGAATGTATGGGAAGGCAATGAAAATGCCCGCAGTTTTTATGAAAATCTCGGGATGAAGCCGAAAGAAACCCAGATGGAAATAATTCTCTGAATATGAATCAAAAACGAAACTACCAGAAAGAACTGGATAAAATGACTCTGGAGCTGCAGCAGACGGGAAGTGTGCCGCGGCTCCTTCTGCATGCCTGCTGCGCGCCGTGTTCGTCCTATGTGCTGGAGTATCTGTCGGATTTTTTTGAAATCACGGTTTTCTATTACAATCCGAATATCTCCGAAGAAGAGGAATACCGCTTAAGAAAAGAAGAGACAAAGCGCCTGATCCGGGAAATGAACCCCGCACACCGGATCGACTTTATGGAAGGCAGCTACGAGCCTTCAGCGTTTTTCGGCGCTGCGAAGGGGCTTGAAGATGCTCCTGAAGGCGGAAAACGCTGTGAAAAATGCTTTCGCTTGCGGCTGTATGAAACGGCGCGGCGCGCAAAGGAAGGCGGATATGATTTCTTTACGACGACGCTGACGATCAGCCCCTTAAAGAACGCTGCGCTTTTGAATGAAATCGGAGAAGAAGCGGCGAAGGAATTCGATGTCCGTTTCCTTCCGTCGGATTTTAAAAAGCGGGGCGGATACCAGCGTTCCATCGAACTGTCGAAAGAGTTCGGACTCTACCGCCAGAATTACTGCGGCTGCGTTTTTTCCAAGCAGGCCGCCGAAAGGAAAGAAAAGCTGCAAAGCTGTTTCAAAGAAGGGTATGAGCGCTGCTATGCTGCTGTCGACCTGGATGCGGTCAGGAATAATGTCCTGTCCATTATGAAAAATGCCGGAAGAAGCGATGGCTTTACGGCTGTCGTCAAGGCGGACGGGTACGGACACGGGGCAGTGCCGGTGGCCAGAGAAATACAGGATCTTGTCTGGGGCTTTGCAGCAGCAACGCCGGAGGAGGCGCTGGAGCTTCGAAAAGCCGGAATCACAAAGCCGGTGATCATTCTCGGACATGTAAAAAAAGAGCGCTATCCGGAGATGATTCTGAACGAAATCCGCCTGCCCGTATATTCTCTGAAGGACGCTGAGATCCTTTCGGATACGGCGCTTTCACTGGGGAAAAAGGCCTGTATCCATCTGAAAGTCGATACCGGAATGCACAGGATCGGATTCCTGCCGGATGAATCGGGGCTTCAGACAGCGATTTCGGCCGCCGGGCTTCCCGGCATCGAAGCCGAGGGCATCTTCACGCATCTGGCGACAGCCGACATGCAGGAGAATACAGCGTCGAAAAGGCAGATAGATGTCTTCCGCGCCTTTGTGCAAAGCTTAAGGGAAAACGGCGTGAAAGTCCCGGTTTCCCACTATGCGAACAGTGCGGCTTCGATTCTTTTTGACTGCAGCGACTCGGCGCTTCTAAGAGTGGGAATTGCGCTCTACGGGCTGAACCCGTCTGACGAATGCGACTACAGCGCGGCCAAGCTGCAGCCCGCGCTATCCTGGTATTCCGAGATCAGCTATGTGAAAACCCTTCCGGAAGGGATGCCCGTAAGCTACGGCGGAACCTTTGTGACAGACCGGGAAATGCGCATCGCGACCGTCTCTGTAGGCTATGCGGACGGATATCCGCGCGCCTTGTCCAACCGCGCGGAGGTGCTTGTTTCCGGCGTACGCTGCCGGATTCTCGGCCGCGTCTGCATGGACCAGATGATGATCGACGTGACGGATGTTCCGGAGGCTTCGGAAGGAACGCGGGTTACCCTGATCGGAAGATCCGGGGACGAAAGAATCACGATGGAAGAGCTCGCTCAGATTTCCGGACGCTTCAACTATGAGCTTGCCTGCGATATCTCCAGGCGTGTTCCGAGGGTTTATCTGAAAAACGGAAAGGCAGTATCCGCCAGAGACTGGTTCTCGTAAATCTCTCGAAAAAGCCCTTGACTTTTCTTATAAATGTGTTATTATAGTCGGGTATGTTTACATTAAAACGAACGTGTCTCCGGTTTTAATGTAATGAGATGTTCCGGGCACCCTCTACCCCGTGACGCTCAAAGAAAATATACGGAGGTGCTTAAAGTGGCAAACATTAAATCTGCTAAGAAACGTGTAATCGTTACTGCGACAAAGACTGAGAGAAATAAGGCTATCAAGTCGAGAGTGAAGACTTATGTGAAGAAGGTTTACAGTGCAATCGAATCCGGCGACAAGGCGGCTGCACAGGAAGCCTTCAGAGTAGCGGAAACAGAGCTTTCCAAAGCTGCATCGAAGGGTGTCTATCATAAGAATACTTCCAGCAGGAAGATTGGACGTCTGGCTAAAGCAGTAAATGCTATGGCATAAGCAAACATGGAAAAGACCCCGGCTTTTCATAAAGGCACGGGGTTTTTATTTTGTCTTTTGTTTGGAGTGAAGCCTGATGAAACATTTGATCGCGCATGTGGAGCCGGGGTCAATCGCCGAAGAACTGGAGATCGAGGCGGGAGATTTTGTCCTGCAGGCGGACGGACAGGAAATTGAAGATGTTTTTGACTGGAGAGCGCTGACCTCGGACGAAGAGCTCACGCTTCTCATTGAAAAAAAAGACGGCGAGGAATGGGAACTCGAGATAGAAAAGGATGCCTACGAAGATCTCGGCATCGTTTTTGCGAGCGACCTCATGAGCGATTACAGACGCTGCTCGAACGCCTGCATCTTCTGCTTTATCGATCAGATGCCTCCGGGCCTCAGGGAAACGCTGTATTTCAAGGATGACGATTCCAGACTTTCCTTCCTTCAGGGCAACTACATTACCCTCACCAATATGAAGGAGAAGGATGTAGAGAGGATCATCCGTTATCATATGGAGCCGATGAATATATCGGTGCATACGACCGATCCCGAGCTTCGGGTGAAGATGCTGAAAAACCGCTTCGCCGGTGAATGCCTGAAGTATCTGGACCGCTTTTACGAGGCCGGGCTGCATATGAATATGCAGATCGTCCTTCTGAAAGGGATCAATGACGGGCAGCAGCTTATGCGCACGCTTTCCGATCTCTACCGCTATCTGCCGGTGCTCGAGTCGCTTTCCGTTGTCCCGGTCGGACTGACAAAGTACAGGGAGGGACTGACTCCTCTTAAGCCTTTCAATAAGGAAGACTGTCTGGAAGTGATCCGTATGGTGGAAAGCTGGCAGGAAAAGGCCTTCCGGGAGTTCGGAATTCATTTCGTGCATGCGAGCGATGAGTTTTACGTCACTGCCGGACTGGAGGTCCCGCCGGAAGAAAGCTATGACGGGTATCTGCAGATCGAGAACGGCGTCGGGATGGTGCGGTCTCTTTATGAAGAGGCGAAGGCGGAACTGAAACGGCTGAAAAAAGACGGGAAAAAGCGGCGCGTAAGCTTCGCGACGGGGCTCATGGCAGCTCCGATGCTTGCATATGTGCGGGGACTGTGCGAAGAAAAATTTCCGGGTCATGAGAACCTGATCTACGGAATCCGGAATGACTTTTTCGGCGAGAATATCACGGTCGCTGGTCTTGTCACGGGACAGGACCTCACATCCCAGCTTCAGGGGAAGGACCTCGGGGAGCTTCTCATCATTCCGGGCTGCATGCTCCGTTCGGGGGAGGACGTTTTCCTGGATGATATGCATCTTCACGATGTGCAGAGGATCCTGAATACGCCCGTCGCGGTGTTAAGAGGCGGCGGAGACTGCCTTGTAAGGGTCATGTGCGGAATCATGAGGAAAGAGGATTTTGACTCCTCCCATGGTGAATATGAACTGAAACAGATGTAAACCGAAGCGCGTTTATGTCATCGAAGCTGTCCGGCGAAAAGCCGGCGGGGAATATACGGAAAGGAGCCCGGGAAGATAAAATGAAACCGGTAGCTGCGATCGTCGGGCGCCCGAATGTCGGAAAATCGACACTTTTCAATGCGCTCGCAGGCGAAAATATAGCGATAGTACAGGATACGCCCGGCGTAACCCGTGACAGGATTTACGCGGACGCTGTCTGGCTGAATCACAGTTTCACCCTGATCGATACGGGCGGAATCGAGCCCGAATCCAAGGATATTATCCTGTCACAGATGCGCGAGCAGGCGGAGATCGCCATTGCGACGGCGGATGTGATCATCTTTATCGTTGACTGCAGACAGGGCCTTGTTGATACGGACAGCAAGGTGGCGGATATGCTCAGAAAGGCGGAGAAGCCGGTGGTCCTGTGCGTCAACAAGGTAGACAATTTTGACACGCAGATGGCGGATGTCTACGAATTCTACAATCTCGGAATCGGCGATCCGATTCCGATCAGTGCGGCAAGCCGGAAAAACCTCGGTGACCTTCTGGATGCGGTAACCGCAGCCTTTCCCGAGGACAATGAGGAGGAGACCGAGGACGAACGTCCGAGGATTGCGATTATCGGGAAACCGAACGTCGGCAAATCCTCGCTTGTCAATAAGCTGGCGGGTGAGGACCGCGTGATTGTCTCCGATATTGCCGGGACCACCCGGGATGCGATCGACACGACTGTCCGCTATAATCATAAGGATTATGTCTTTATCGATACGGCGGGCTTAAGAAGAAAAAGCCGGATCAAGGAGGAAATCGAACGGTATTCCATTATCCGGGCGGTGACTGCCGTTGAGCGTTCCGACGTTGTCATTCTGATGATTGACGCTTCGGAGGGCGTGACCGAGCAGGATGCCAAGGTGGCCGGAATAGCGCATGAACGCGGAAAAGGCGTGATTATAGCGGTCAATAAATGGGACCTTGTGCAGAAGAACGACAAAACGATTTACCGCTTTACCGAAAACGTCCGGAAGACGCTTTCCTTTATGCCCTACGCGGAAATCCTCTTTATCTCGGCCAAGACCGGACAGCGCATCGGCAGGATTTTCGAAGTGATCGATATGGTCATTGAAAATCACAGCCTCCGTATTGCAACCGGCGTACTGAATGAAATTATCTCCGAGGCTGTCGTCATGCAGCAGCCGCCGTCGGATAAGGGCAAACGCCTGAAGATTTTCTATGCGACGGAAGTCAGCGTCAAACCGCCGACATTTGTGATCTTTGTAAATAATAAAGAACTGATGCACTTTTCCTATACGCGTTATCTGGAGAATAAAATCCGCGAGGCTTTCGGCTTCCGGGGGACTCCGCTGAAGTTTATTATCCGAGAACGCGGCGAGAAAGACTGATAAAAGGAGATGTGAACTGATGCTGAGGATAGTATTTTTACTGGCTGGATATGTTTTCGGATTGTTCCAGACAGGACATTTTTACGGAAAACTGGTCCACAGGGATCTGCATAAGGAAGGCTCCGGCAATACCGGCGCGACCAACGCGCTTCGTGTGCTGGGTGTAAAAGGCGGACTGATTGTCTTTTTCTTCGATGCGTTGAAGGCTTTCATTCCCTGTATGATCGTGAAAATGCTTTTTAAGGACGATCCGCTGAAGTATGTCTATCTGATGTATACGGCGATCGGCGTCGTTCTCGGAAATGATTTCCCCTTCTACCTGAAGTTCAAGGGCGGAAAAGGGGTGGCTGCCTGTTTCGGATGGTTCCTGGCCTTCGACTGGCGGATAGCGCTGATTGCGATCAGCCTGTTCTTCATTCTGGCCTTTTCCACCAGATATGTATCCATTTCTTCGATTACGGCGGCGCTTTTCGCACTTGTCCAGGTGCCGTTTTATGTCCATTTCGGCTGGCTGACGATTGAGAAGAATTTTGCAGAGGTTATGATTCTGATCTGTATCGCGCAGAGTATTCTCGTCATCCGGCACTGGGAAAACCTGAAAAGGCTGAAAAACGGAACGGAAAACCGTTTCGGGAAGAAAAAACAATGAGGTAGTTATGAGCAACGCTATTTTTGGCAGCAGAATCCTGGATGAAGTCAGAAAGCAGGTCGTCGGCAAGGATACGACGCTCGGCCTGATTCTCTGTGCGCTTCTTTCGGGCGGACATGTACTGATTGATGATATTCCGGGGGTCGGAAAGACGACGATGGCCGTGGCCTTCGAACGCGCGATGGGCCTCTCCGGAAAGCGTATGCAGTTTACGCCGGATGTCCTTCCTTCCGACATTGTCGGCTTCAGCGTTTATGACAAGGATACCGGACGCATGAATTTCCGCGAAGGCGCGGTTTTCTGCAACCTGTTCCTTGCAGACGAGATCAACAGGACCTCTCCGAAGACGCAGGCAGCGCTTCTGGAGTGTATGGAAGAGCATCAGGTAACGATTGACGGGAAGACCCATAAGCTTCCCGATCCGTTCTTTGTCATCGCGACCCAGAACCCGACGGGTTCTGTCGGAACGCAGAAGCTTCCGGAGTCCGAGATTGACCGCTTCCTGATCTCCGTGTCGATGGGCTACCCGACGCTCGAGGAGGAGCGGGAGATTCTGAAGAGAAAGAACCAGAGCGCGGGGGAAGTGATGCGCGTGACGGACCGCACCGTGATTCTGCAGATGCAGCAGGAGGTCCGCGAGATTTTCGTTCATGATGCCGTGAACGACTATATGGTCCGCCTGACTCAGGCGACGAGAAACAATCCTTATGTGGAACTCGGCGGAAGCCCGCGTGCAACCGTCGCACTGATGCAGATGAGTATGGCCTACGCCTATCTTTCGGGAAGGAATTATGTACTTCCGGAAGATGCTGCGGCGGTCTTCATTCCGGTTATGAATCACCGGATTCAGAGAAGCCGCAAGGCCCGCATCGATAAAGTCTCCGTGGAAGATATTCTGACAGCGGTGCTGAAAAAGGAAAAACGTCCGACGGAGCGCAGAAGATCGGAGTAACATGCTGATTATTCTGTATCTTGCATTCAGCATCTTTATACTGCACAGCGCACTGATGTCGGGAAACAGGGTTTTTGCCATTCTTGCCATGATCCTGCTTCTCGTGCCGCTGTGTCTTTTTGCGATGCTCCTTATACAGAAGAGGCTGACCCGGATCGAACTGGAGCTTTCCGGGGCGGAGCTCGTGCTGCACATCGAAAAGCGCGGCTTTCTGCCAGTGTCGGGGCTGAAATATACGATTGCCTTTACCTATGACCAGTCCGAGGAAGGCGCTGTACTGAAGAACAGTATTTCCTCTCTGAAGGGATCTACGGACATTATCGTATACCCGGAGCTTCTGTATGCCGGTTCGGGCGTTTTTGAACTGCAAAAATGCTCGATCAGCGATTATGCGGGTTTTTTCAGGCTGCCCCTTGTCAGGAAAAGCCGTCCGCAGTGCATACCGATCGACCTCATGCCGCAGGAGAAGAGTCTCTTCCTGGAGCCCTCCGGCGATCCGCAGCAGAATTATTACTCCGAGTATACGAGAACTGTACAGCGTATCGGCGACGACGCTTCGGAAACCTTTGACATCCGGGAATACCGGGAAGGAGACCGGATCTCCAGAATGCACTGGAAGCTTTCCGCCAAGCGGGAGGTTCCGATGATCCGCGAATTCTCCAGGGAGGACAGCGCACGCTTCCTGTTTGTGCTGGATCTTCGGGAAAGAACCCAGTCGGAGTTCGACCGGGTGGTCGGCAACTATTTCAATCTGGCCTCGTCCCTTCCGGAGGAGGAGAAAGGTCATGTACTTTTATTTGAGGATCCGAAGGGAGAGACAGAGGAGATTCCCGTGGAGGATGAGCGTGATCTCGAAAATGCCGTTTTAACGCTGTTTACGGCCTTCATGCGGGACTCTTACGAGGATAATGAAGAAAACGCGGAAAAAGGCCTTTTTTCGCCGCATACGGCTTCTGAAATTCTCGAGGAGTACCATCAGCGCTTCGGTGCGCGCCGCTTCATCCGCGAGTTTGTCGTGACCGATGAAGAACTGTCCGTACTCGGGGAAAGGTGGAACAGCGATGATGAAGCTTGATTTCTTCAGAAAAAAGACATCGTCCCCATCTCTTCCGGTTTTTGACGGTGTATCCGAGATCCGCCAGGACGGGGAAATGAAGCTTTCACCCCGCGCCGCTGCAGTGACGGATATCATCGCGGAGCTTCTGATTTCCGTCCTGTCGGGATGGAGCTTTGTCCATGTTTTTACCTCTGCATTCAGCCTGACGGTGAACGAACTGATTTTCCTTCCCGCCGTGCTTGTCCTGTCTGTGATTGTGCTTCTGATCGCAAGAGACAAAAAACTGGGTGTCTTCCTTTTCGCGGGCGTGATCGCGGCGGCAGTCGTCTTATCGATCATACGGCTGCAGGACCTGGTGGCAGAGTGCACCGGCATCTACGACCGGCTGGTATCGGCCTTTGACCGGGCGTATCAGACGGAAACAGATATTCACTACAGTGTGCCCCCGGATACGGATGTAACCTTTATCATGGTGATTTTTGCCGTGCTTCCGATCTGGCAGACCGGCTACAGCTACGGCAGGAATATTCCGCCCTTTATAGCGACGGCATTCCTTCTGATTCCGCTGTTTCTCTCAGCACTGTGCCTTTCGGCCCCGGGGCTGTTTCCGCTTCTTGTGCTGCTTCTTTGCATTATTCTGCAGTTTGTGCTCTGCAGAAGCGAATGCCTTCTGGAGCTTCACGAAATGTCGCGTTCGCTGCAGCTTCGGCTTCGTTTCCTTCTGGCAGCATCATGTGTATTGTTTGTGCTTCTTCTGACGGCAGTGTGCGCCTACATGCTCTTCCCGATGCTGAAAAAACCTTTCAGCCGGGCATCCGATGTGTACTCGAGGAGCAGTATTTCCGACCTGCTTGCGAAAATCGAGGGGAATCCCTTTGATATTTCAAAGCCCGGCATGAGCGGCGGGGATTTTTCCAACGTGGGAACCGTTGTCAGAAACGAGAACCCGATCCTTTCCGTCAGCTTCTCGGAAAACAGCACCTCTTCGGTCTACTTAAGAGGCTTTACCGGCGATGTTTATACCGGACAGGGCTGGGAGAAATCCGGGGAAGAAGTAAATCCCGCCTGGGTTCCAGAAAAAATCGGCTTTACCGATGTGTATTCCGGGCGTGTCGATCCGGAGGACGCGAACTTCAGAAATCCGCTTTTGTACGTTACAGCGCTGTATTCGGGAACCTTCCTGCACAGCGCGAATGACTACAACCTTGTCACGATACGCGAAACGGATCAGCGGGACAATTATATTTATCTGCCGTACTTTATCATCGGCGGCGAGACGGAACAGCTTTCGGAGGCTTCCTTTGTCGGTGACCTTTATTTAAGGTCGGATGAAAAGGAACGCGCGATGTTCCAGACGGTTTCCTACGATTCGCTGTCGGAGGCCCTTGCAAACGCATCGCTTCGGCAGTATTTGTACGGCCTTAGCGGGCCTTCGGGAAAGCCGCTGTTCGGCTACGAAGACTTAGATACGATGATCGCTCTTCTGAGGGACCGTTACAATATCACGGTGACGGCGGAGGAACTTCTGGCATCCCCCTATACGGAATATGTATTCAATGACGCGGAAGGGCATGAAATCCACATGCGCTTAAAAGAGGACTGTGTCAGCGCATATGAAGAGGCAATGATACAGAAAAACCTCGTTTCCGGAGCCAGTGCGAGAGTGAAAGACCTTGCGCGGGAGCTTGCGTCCGAGTTTCAGATCGACGTAAGCGCGATGGAAATCGAGAAGGCCGTAAACGCTGTCAAGGATTACCTTTTCGCGCAGAAAGAATACTCGCTGAATCCCGGAATGACGCCAAGAGACACCGATTTTGTCGAGGACTTCCTGTTTGAAAGGGAGAGCGGATACTGCGTTCATTTCGCATCCGCGGGTACGGTCCTTTTAAGGGAGCTCGGCATTCCCTGCCGTTATGTGGAGGGCTATCTTGTCCCGCCGGCCATGAAGGGCGAAAAGGTGACGGTTTCCGATAAGGATGCGCATGCCTGGACGGAGGTCTTTATCCGCGGCTTCGGCTGGTATCCGGTGGAAATGACCCTGAGCCGGGAAGAGGATGAAATGGGAGAGAGCGAGTTTACGCTCGAGACCAGCACAGGGACAGAGACGGAAGCGGATGTGTCTGTTTCCGAGGATCCGACGGCTGATGCCGAGGCGGACATTACGGAATCGGGCGGAGAAGGCTCTATGCCCGAAACCGGCGAAAGCCCCATGCCGTCGAACGACGCCTCGGAAAATGAACCTTCCGGCCAGGGGGACGAAAAGAAGGAGCCGTTCAGGCTTCCCAGCTGGTTCTGGCCCGTCGTCCTTTCGGTGCTGGCTGCCGGCGCACTGATCGCGCTTATCATCTACCTGAGATACCATATTGTTCCTCTGGAGAAGCTGAAGGGGGAAGACAACAAAAAGACCTGCCGCAGGATCTATGACAGAATCCGCAGGCAGGCGGGAAGAAACGGGTTCAGATTCAATCCAGATTCCTCCGGAGAACATCTCTCGGAGCTGTATCCTGAACTTTCAAAAACACGTCTTTCTGAAATGCAGCGCATTATCAAGGAAGTGTACTACGCGAAGGAGGACGAGTCAAATGACGGTGTCCGGATGCTTTATGAAGTGTATGCGGACCGGTACCTTATGCGGGATCCGTTCCTCCGTACGCCATCACAGCATTCCGATAACGCGGATCAGAAGTGACATCTTTATGGAACCAGGCCGGAGGCGTGAAGCTTTCGGCCTCTTCTACAGAGGGAAACTCGACTTCCGCGAGCACGAGGCCTTCCATGCAGCCGGAGAAGATATCCAGTTCGATCGTGTATCCCTGATAAGGGATTTTATAACGGCGCTTGGTGATGATCCTGCCGTCGGCTTTCGTAAGAAGATGCCGGTAGGATTCTTCGTCCATCAGAAGCTCGTACTCTTCGTGTGCGAGAACGCCGTCCCCCTTCATCGTCAGAATATACCGGGTATCGGCTTTCCGGATTCTTAAGACCGGACGGCGGTTAAGATAGGCCTGCTCGATTTCGCAGGAAGGAAAATCTTTCAGTCGGTCAGGCAGTTTTTTGACAAGAAATTTGCGCTCGATTTCCATATAAAAGTACTTCCTTTTCCGAATACTTTGTTGTATAATTGCCTTTAAAAGAAAGCGGGAATGCGTTTTCTTTTTTATGTATTTGTTATTGTAATGGATTTACCGGCCGATGTCAAAGCTTTTCGAAAAGAGCGCCTTTTTAAGGTACAGACTTCGGGGAAAAGGACATAAGAAAAAAGGAATATAGAGAAAAGGAGAGACAAGAAAGCCATGACAGAACCATCGACCCTTTACAAACTGATGATTCTCTATATGCTTAAGAAAGTGAATTTTCCGCTGTCAAATCCGCAGCTCTGGACTTTTTTCGAGCAGAAGGGATATACGAATTTCTTCACTTTTTCCAATACGGTTTCGGAGCTTCTTGAAGCGAACCTGATCAAGGAGGACGAGGTGCGTTCCGTCCAGCGCTATGAGCTGACCAGGGAAGGCGAAGAGGCACTGTACTATTTCAAGAGAGACATTCCGGAAGGCGTCCGGGAGGATATGGACAGTTTCATTTCCGAGAATAAATTCCAGCTCAGAAACGAGACCGGCGTGGTCGCGGACTACCGGAAGACCGACAACTTCGACTGGCTGGTGCACTGCGAAGTCCGGGAAGGGAATTCGGTTGTGTTTGAAATCAACCTGACGGTTCCGACGGACGATCTGGCGCGCGTAATTGCCGGGCACTGGAAGGAAAATGCACAGTCGGTCTATGCAGATGTCATGAACCGTCTGATGTAAGACGGCGGGAACGGCAGAAGCCTCAAAAAGTGCTTGCAATTGTCCGTGTTCTGTGTTATTATACCTAAGTTGCTAATAAAGCGCTGTTCGGAAACCAGCGTGAAAAAGAAGAGGTGATTATTATGAAAGAAGGAATCCATCCCAAGTATTACGAGTGCAAGGTAACCTGCAACTGCGGCAATACTTTTGTGACCGGCTCCACAAAGCCGGAAATCCATGTTGAAACCTGTTCAAAGTGCCATCCGTTCTATACCGGACAGCAGAGAGCGGTTTCTGCCCGCGGACGTATCGAACGCTTCAATAAGAAATACGGCGTCGGCAATAATTAGGATTTTCTTAAAACAGCCACGGAGGTATCGCGGATGCCTTCGTGGCTGTTTTTTGGTTCACAATGAGGAAAATCGGCATACGATTTTCGTACAAAGATTTGACGAATGCGCACAGTCCCGGAATGCGGCTCTATGCATTTTCCGGTGACTGCGTCAAAAAAAATGCGCAAATTGCCTGCCTTTAGGAGCTGCAGGCCGGATCGGAGAATAACACGATATGAAATTTTCGGGAATCGGCGGACAGGCCGTACTTGAAGGAATTATGATGAAAAACGGACAGGACTATGCAGTGGCTGTCCGGAAACCCGACGGCGGGATTGAAGTAAAAAAGGACCGTCATACCGCTTTTTCGGATCGGCATAGATGGGCAAAATGGCCCTTTATCCGCGGTATTTTCGCCTTTGTCGACTCTCTCGTGCTGGGGATGAGTACCTTAAGCTATTCTGCATCATTTGCCGAAGAGGAACCGGGAAAGGGGGAACCGTCCGACAAAAAGGATTCCCAGGGACTCTCGAAGACGGAAACGGCCGTCACGGTGATTATTGCCGTTCTTCTGGCTGTTGGCGTCTTTGTCGTGCTTCCGACCTTCCTTTCCTCGCTTTTGAAGCGCTTTATCAGCTCAATGACCCTGATTGCCGTATGCGAAGGCCTGATCCGGCTGGTGATTTTCATCGCTTATGTGTCTGTGATTTCTTTGATGAAGGATATCCGCAGGGTCTATATGTACCACGGATCAGAGCATAAGTGCATCAACTGCATCGAATCCGGGCTTCCTTTGACGGTTGAGAATGTGATGAAAAGCTCCAAGGAGCACCGCAGGTGCGGAACCTCCTTCATGCTCTTTGTCATGCTGATTTCCATCATTCTGTTTATTTTTGTCAGAGTTGAAAACCTCCCCTTGAGGATGCTTTCACGGATTCTGCTGATCCCGGTCGTGGCGGGGCTTTCCTATGAGCTTCTCAGGCTGAACGGGCGTTTTGACAACAAACTGACCTGGATCCTGTCGCGCCCGGGGATGTGGATGCAGGCGCTCACGACCAGAGAACCCACCGAAGATATGGCGGAAGTGGCAATACAGGCGGTGGAGGCCGTTTTCGACTGGCGCGCTTTCCTGAAGGAAAATTTCGGCGCTGTTCAGCCAGAAAATTCCGAAGGAGAGTAAGAAGTGACGGTTCAGGAAGCGGTTCTTTGCGGAACAGGAATGCTTGAAGAAGCCGCGGTTCCGGACCCCGGAAACGATGCGAGACAGCTGATGCTGTATCTTCTTGGCATCTCGCTTTCCGGGTACATTTCGCGGATTTTTGAGACACTCGAAAAAACCGACGAAGACGCGTACTTTTCGCTGATCCGGCGGAGAATGCAGAGGGTCCCGCTGCAGCATATTACGGGAAAGGCCGATTTTTACGGCTTTGAATTCGAAGTGAACAGCCATGTGCTGATTCCCCGCTACGATACGGAGACACTGGTTGACGCAGTCCTTCGGGACGATCATTTGACAGAAGGAAAAGACCCCGGGGCGATGAGGCTTTTGGACCTTTGCACCGGCTCCGGCTGTATCGCCGCCGTACTGAAGAAGCTCGGAGGCTTCGGCCTTGTCATGGCATCGGATATCGATCCCGAGGCGCTTCGCATTGCAAAGAGAAATGCACAGCGCCTGAATGCCAAGGTGGAATTCTGCCGGGGCGACCTTTTTGACGCGCTCCCGGAGAATCAGAAAGAATTTGACATCATTGTATCGAACCCGCCATATATCGCGGAATCGGAGCGGGAAGACCTGCAGCCGGAGGTACGCCTTTTCGACCCGGAAATCGCTCTTTTTGCGCCGGAGAACGGACTGTATTTCTACCGGAGAATCACGGAAGAAGCGCCGGAGCATCTGTGCGCCGGGGGAAAGCTGTTTTTCGAGATCGGCGCCTCCCAGGCATCGGACGTGGAAAAGCTCCTTATTCAGCACGGCTTCACCGAAATACGGGTATTTCGCGACCTTGCAGGGATGGAACGGGTGATTACAGGAAAGAAAGCCTGAAAGCTTTTGAATAAGCCATGAGGAAAGACAGATGTTTGACAGATTGGAAGACATACTGAAGCATTTTGAAGAGATTTCGGCAGAGCTCATGTCGTCCGAAACCGCGTCCGATCAGAAGCGGTACCGGATGCTGATGAAGGAGCAGGCGGAGCTGCAGCCGATCGTGGATGCTTATAAAAAATACAAACAGGAAAAGGAACGCCTGCAGGAAGATCGGAGCATGCTTGAAGAAGAGAAGGACGAGGAAATGCGTTCTCTCCTGAAGGAAGAGATCCAGGAGGCGGAAAAAGCGGCGGAGGAGCTTTCCTCCAGGCTGAAGCTTCTGCTGCTTCCGAAGGACCCGAATGATGACAAAAACATCTTCATCGAGGTCCGCGCCGGAGCGGGCGGAGAGGAAGCGGCGCTCTTTGCCGCCGATGTATACCGGATGTATACGCATTACGCCGAAAAAAACCGCTGGAAGGTCGAGACCATGGATGTAAACGAGTCCGGAATCGGAGGCTTCTCCAAGGTGGTCGGGATGATCAGCGGAAAAGGCGCGTATTCCAGGCTGAAATATGAATCTGGCGTTCACCGGGTGCAGCGGATTCCGAAAACCGAATCCGGAGGAAGGATCCATACCTCCACCTGTACGGTCGCGATTATGCCGGAAGCCGAGGATGTGGATGTCAAAATCGATATGAACGATGTGAAGTTCGATGTTTTCCGCGCCTCTGGAAACGGCGGTCAGTGTGTCAATACCACGGATTCCGCCGTACGCCTAACGCATCTTCCGACGGGAATCGTGATTTCCTGCCAGGATGAAAAGTCGCAGCTGAAGAATAAGGACAAGGCGCTGAAAGTGCTGAGGGCGCGTCTGTATGACCTGGAGCTTCAGAAGAAGCAGCAGGCGGAGGCCTCTGAAAGACGGTCCCAGATCGGCACGGGGGACCGCTCGGAAAAGATCCGCACCTATAATTTCCCGCAGGGAAGAGTCACGGACCATCGTATCAATTTAAGTCTCTACCGGATCGACAGCATCATGGACGGAGATCTCACGGAGCTGATCGACAGTCTGACAGCAGAGGACCAGGCAATGAAGCTTTCAGAGTCAGACCTTTCATAAAAAAAGAGAAGGCGACAGGTTTTTAAGGCCTGCCGTCTCTCTTTTTTTGAAAGGAGTATTCATATGAATAATGGATATTAGTGTCTCATTTCTTCGCGCCAGTCGAGGTTGCCCCGGTACAGCGCCATAATCAGGCATTCCGCGGTCGGAATATTGGTTGCAACCGGGATGGAATAGAAGTCGCAGAGCCTGATCAGCGAATTGTGATCCGCCGGATCATGAAAATTTTCCAGAGAAACGCGCTCAAAAGTAAAGAGGAGATCAATCTCATCATTCATAATGGCGGTTTCCAGTTGTCTGTCGCCTCCTAATCCGCCCGCAAGAAGCTCCACGACATTCAGGCCGGCGGCCAGACGGATATGCTGGGCCGTCGCCTGTGTCGCGATCAGGCGGTAATTTTCAAGAATATGCTTGTAGGCGATGCAAAAATTCTCAAGGAGTATCTTTTTTTCATTATCTGCATGTAATCCGATAGTAAGCATCGACGTATAAGTGTCTCCTTTACTGTGTGATTCATCATGCATGAAACTAATAATACATGATCCCCATATAACGTTTTGACAATTTTATCACAAACTTTAATATTGAGCAATACCCCAATTATTAACAAATTTTATTGTCACTCTTGCACAAATGTATCAAACGAGTTCTTCCCATAGCTGGTATTTTTGATCTAATAATCGAGACAAGCTATCCCTGTCTTTGGATAATTCTGTCAGTTTTTCACTGTTTGTGGCATTTTCCGGATCTGAAATCGCCCGGTCAATCGCCCGGATGCTTTCTTCGATATCCGAGATTTCATCCTCGAGGCGGCGAAGCTCGTTTTCCGCCTTCCGGCGTTTTGCTTCCTCTGCCTTTTTCTGCAGGAACAGCTGCCGTCCGTCCTTTTCGTCACGCTTTTCGTCTTCCCGGTTTCTGTCCGCGAGCGCATGCATTTCGTCGCGCTTTTCGAGATAGTAGTCGTAGTTTCCCTGATAGCTCAGGAAAATCCCGTGATAAAGCTCGAGGATCCTCGTTGCTGTGGCATTGATAAAGTAGCGGTCATGCGAAACGTACAGCAGGGTTCCTTCATAGGAGACAAGCGCGTTCTCGAGGATTTCCTTGCTGGTCATGTCCAGATGGTTCGTCGGTTCGTCGAGAATCAGGAAATTGACGTCGGAGAGCATGATTTTCGCAAGAGACAGGCGTCCCTGTTCGCCGCCGGAGAGGTCTCTTACGAGTTTATAAACGTCGTCGCCCGTGAACAGGAAGGCCGCAAGCATGTTGCGGATCGCGGTATTGTTCATCAGCGGGTATTCATCGGATATTTCGCCGAACAGCGTCTTATCGGGGGAGAGGGTCTGATGCTCCTGATCAAAGTAGCCGATATAGACCTTGCTTCCGGTTTCGATTTCCCCTTCGTCAATCGGCTCCTGTCCCATGATCATCTTAAGAAGCGTGGATTTCCCGGTGCCGTTGTCTCCGATAACGGCGACTCTTTCTCCGCGCCGGATTTCAATATCCGCGTTTTCAAAGAGCACCCGCGCGCCGTAGGCTTTCTTTAATCCCCGGACACTGAGCACATCATTTCCGGAAAGCACGTTCGGAACGAGCTTCAGACGCATCTCGTTGTCTTCCTCGACCGGCTTCTCTACGCGCTCCACCTTTGCAAGGAGCTTCTCGCGGCTCTTGGCCTTGACATAGTATTCCTCTGTGTTATAGCGACGGAAACGCTCGATAATTTCCTCCTGCCGCCGGATTTCGCGCTGCTGCTTTTCATACTCCTTAAGCTTCGCAGCCCATACGGCTTTCTTTTTCTGCGTGAAATCGCTGTAGTTTCCGTTGTAGGAGTAGCAGGTTCCGCGCTCAAGATCAATGACTTTGGAAACCAGCTTGTCGAGGAAATACCGGTCGTGGGAAATGATGAAAACCGCACCGGGATAATTCTGAAGGTATCCCTCCAGCCAGGAGATCGCCTTGATGTCCAGGTGGTTCGTGGGCTCATCCAAAAGAAGAAGGTCCGGCTTCACCAGGAGAAGCTTCCCCAGGGAGGCCCGGGTCTTCTCGCCGCCGGAGAGTGCGCTGACGGGAAGCGAAAATTCGGCGTCGGTAAAGCCGAGGCCCTTCAGTACCGCCGTCACTTCGCTTTCGAGCGCATACCCGTTTTCCTGATCAAAGCGGTCCTGAAGCGCGCTGAGCTTTTTCACAAGAGCATCCAGCACTTCGCCCTGTGCGTGCTGGATTTCCTGCGAAAGACGGCGCATTTCGGTCTCCAGGTCCAGAAGGTCCTTCCGAATGCTCATTACTTCGTCAAAAAGGGGGGCCTCGGACTCCAGCTCCGTATGCTGCGAGAGATATCCCATACTTTTATCGCGGGGGAAGACGACTTCTCCGCTGTCGCAGGAGAGCGCGCCGGTAATGATCCGGAACAGCGTGGTTTTCCCCGCGCCGTTGTTTCCGACGAGCGCCGCCCGCTGCCGGTCTTCAATATGAAAAGTCGCATCCCTGATGACCACGTCGTCGATGAATGCTTTCGAAATATGACTGAGTGAAAGTATCATAGCTTTATGCCTCCGGTTGACATTCTAACTGATTTCCCGCCGGATGACAAGTGCTTTCTTTTCAGGCTCTTTGACGTGCCGTGACAACATCTTCAGGCATCCCGGGGGGAAGTTTGGGCAATTGACACAATTGACACAGGAAGTCAAATAGTGTAGAATGCAGAAGATGGATTTAAGGCTTCATGTACCTACCGACCCGGCCCACATTCCCTTAAAATAAAGGAGAGAAGAATGCAGAAAATGCGTAAACTCCATATCCTGTCCGGTCAGTGCTTTTCGGATTTTCATCCGGAAATCACCGGCATTTCGGAGTTTCTTCCCGAGGACGGAAGTGATTATTATATTTTTCCCGGCTTTACTGATGTGCACGTGCACATGAGGGAGCCGGGTTTTTCGTATAAGGAGACCATTCGGACAGGAACCGCGGCGGCCGCAAGAGGCGGATATACGACGGTTCTTGCCATGCCGAACCTGAACCCGGTTCCCGACAGTATAGAGCACCTCCGTGCGGAGCAGGAGATTATCGACCGGGACGCGCTCATTACGGTGATCCCTTACGCATCGATTACGGTCGGCGAGAAAGGGCAGGAGCTCGTGGATTTCCAGGCGCTGAAAGACCTGTGCGCCGGCTTCTCCGATGACGGGAAGGGCGTCCAGTCGGAAGAGATGATGCGTGCGGCTTTTGAAAGCGCTGCCCGCCTTCATAAAATCATTGCGGCGCACTGCGAGGTCGATTCCATGCTGCACGGGGGATATATTCATGACGGCGCATACGCAAAAGCGCACGGGCACCGCGGGATTTCATCCATGAGCGAATGGGCTGAGATCGAACGGAATGTGCGGCTGTCGCGCGAAACCGGATGCGCCTTCCACGCCTGTCATATATCCACGAAGGAGAGCGTCGAAATTATACGGAAAGCCAAAAAAGAAGGCCTGAATGTCAGCTGCGAGACAGGACCGCATTATCTGGTGATGGACGAGAATGATCTTCGGGAGGACGGCTGGTTCAAGATGAATCCGCCGCTTCGGGGGACAGAAGACCGGATAGCGCTGATCGAGGGCGTGAAGGACGGCACAATCGACTGTATTGCCACGGATCATGCCCCGCACGGTGAAGAGGAGAAATCGAAGGGCCTCGAAAAAAGTGCTTTTGGAATTGTCGGGCTGGAAACCGCCTTCCCGCTTCTCTACACAAAGCTCGTAAAAGAAGGCGTCATCACCCTCGAAAAACTGGTTGAGCTTCTCACCGTCTCGCCAAGGAAGCGCTTCGGCCTGAAAAAGAACGGGGACTTTACGGTCTGGAAGCTTGACGAAAAATTTACCGTTGACCCTTCGGAATTCCTGTCCATGGGAAAAGCGCAGCCTTTTACCGGCATGGAGCTTTACGGAAGGTGCATGCTGACAGTGCATGACGGGAGAATCGTATACAGACAAAGCTGATCTTTATCATCCTCATCCGGACGGGGATAGAAGCGCGGCAAAAGGAACGCCGCCCTTTTTAGAACGGCAAAGAGGAATAATCATACATCAGGAGGTAAAATCATCATGGCAAAACGTACAGATATCAAGAGAGTACTGATTATCGGTTCCGGCCCGATCGTAATCGGCCAGGCTGCGGAATTTGACTATGCGGGCACGCAGGCCTGCCTCGCGCTGAAGGAAGAAGGCTACGAGGTCATCCTCTGCAATTCCAATCCCGCGACGATCATGACCGACACGCAGATCGCAGACAAGGTCTATATGGAGCCGCTGACGCTCGAATATATCGCGAAGATCCTGCGCTACGAGCGTCCGGACGCGATTGTGCCGGGCATCGGCGGACAGACAGGCCTGAACCTCGCGATGCAGCTGGAGAAAAAGGGCGTTTTGAAAGAATGCGGCGTCGAGCTGTGCGGTACGCCGTATGATTCGATTGAGCGAGCCGAGGACCGCGAGCTTTTCAAGGAAATGTGCGAATCGATCGGCGAGCCGGTCATCCCCTCGGAAATCACCTATGATCTCGAATCCGCAAAAGAAGCCGCGAAGCGAATCGGCTATCCGGTTGTCCTGCGTCCTGCCTTTACCTTAGGCGGCACCGGCGGCGGTTTTGCCTACAATGAGGAAGAGCTTGTGCAGGTCGGAACCAATGCCTTCCGCCTTTCTCCGGTGCATGAGGTGCTTGTCGAAAAAAGCGTCAAAGGCTATAAGGAGATCGAATTCGAAGTGATGCGGGATTCCGAGGACAACGCGATCACGATCTGCGGCATGGAAAACGTCGACCCGGTCGGCGTGCATACCGGAGATTCGATCGTCGTAGCGCCGATCCTCTCGCTGAACGATCATGACCTGAAGATGCTGAATGATTCGGCGATCAAGATTATCCGCGAACTCAAAATCGCCGGCGGATGCAATGTACAGTTTGCGCTGAATCCGGAGAACTCCGAATACTTCCTGATCGAAGTCAATCCCAGAGTTTCACGTTCCTCCGCACTGGCCTCCAAGGCTTCCGGGTATCCGATCGCGCGTGTGACCGCGAAGATCGCGATGGGCATGCTGCTGTCGGAAATTCCGGTAGCAGGCGGCCTTGCCTCCACCGAGCCCTCGCTCGACTATATCGTCGCGAAATTCCCGAGATTCCCCTTTGACAAATTTACGGAAGCGCCCAATACGCTCGGGACGCAGATGAAGGCGACCGGCGAAGTCATGGGCATCGGCGCAAATCTGGAAGAGTGCTTCCTGAAATCGGTCCGTTCGCTGGAGGTCGGCGTCAATCACCTGTATATTCCGAAGTTCGATAACTATACGGTCGACGAGCTGAAGGATTATCTGAAGGAATTCCATGCGGATTCACTGTTCGCGGTCGCGGAGCTTCTGTATCACGGGGTATCGGTCCGGGAAATTCACGAGATCACGATGATCACCGAGATCTTCCTCGAAAGCCTGAAAAGAATCATCGATATGGAGGAGACGCTGAAAGTGCATCCCTTCGATATCGACGTCCTTGCTTCCGCCAAGAAGATGGGCTTCTCCGACGGATACGTCGCCAGAATGTGGAAATGCACCGAGCTCGAGGTCTATCATTTCAGGAAAGAGAAGGGGCTGACCCCGATTTTCAGGATGGTCGACACGCTGCATACCGGGAAATATATCCCCTATCTGTATTCGAGCTATACCGGCGAGAACGAGTCGCGGCTCACGGATAAGAAGAAGGTGATCGTGCTCGGCGCCGGCCCGATCCGTATCGGCCAGGGTGTGGAATTCGACTATTCGACGGTTCACGCTGTCCAGACGATCCGGCGCGCAGGCTACGAGGCGATTATAATCAACAATAACCCGGAGACGGTTTCCACAGACTATACGACTTCCGATAAGCTGTATTTCGAGCCGCTGACGCCGGAAGACGTCATGGCAATCATCGACTTTGAAAAACCGGAAGGCGTTATCGCCTCCCTCGGCGGACAGACGGCAATTAACCTTGCCGAGCCGCTTTTCAAACGCGGCGTGAAAATTATCGGCACCGATACGGCGGCGATCGAGCGCGCGGAGAACCGGGACAGCTTTGAGAAGATCCTTCAGGAGCTCTCGATCCCGCAGCCGAAGGGAGAAGCGGTCACCAACCTCGAGGACGGCATCCGCGTCGCCAATGAAATCGGTTATCCCGTGCTGGTGCGTCCGAGCTTTGTGCTCGGCGGACGGGCGATGCAGATTGTCTCCAAGGACGAGCAGCTGGTGCGCTACCTGAAGAGCGCCGTGGAAATCGACACGGACAAGCCGGTCCTGATCGACAAATACATCTTTGGACGCGAAGTTGAGGTGGATGCGGTCTGCGACGGAAGGGATGTCTTTGTACCGGGCATTATGGAGCTCGTGGAGCGTACCGGCGTTCATTCTGGCGATTCGATCAGCTTCTATCCGAGCGACTCGATTTCCGACAAGGTCAAGGGAAAGATCCTGACCTATGCGAAAAAGCTCGGCCTCGGAATCGGCATTATCGGTCTTTACAATATCCAGTTCATCGTTACACCGGAGGATGATGTATACATTATCGAGGTCAATCCGCGTTCTTCCCGCACCGTGCCCTTCCTTTCGAAAGCGACGGGCTATTCGCTTGCGGACATTGCGACGGAAGTGATCCTCGGAAAGACGCTGAAGGAGCAGGGGATTTTCGATCTTTATCCGGAAGAAAAGAAGCGCTATTACGTCAAGGTTCCGGTGTTCTCGTTCAATAAACTGAAGGGCCTGGATTCCTACCTGTCTCCGGAAATGAAATCTACCGGCGAAGCCATCGGCTACGACAGGACGCTTCACCGCGCCATGTACAAGGCTCTTGTTGCCTCGGGCATGAACCTGCAGAATTACGGAACGGTTCTCGTAACGCTTGCCGATGAAGACAAGGAGGAAGCGCTTCCGTTGATCCGCCGCTTCTATAATCTGGGCTTCAATATCGAAGCGACGATCGGAACCGCGAATTTCCTTCGTGAGAACGGAATCCGTACGCGGGTGCGCGGGAAGATCAGCGAAGGCTCCGATCAGATTCTGGAGTCGATCCGCTCCGGCTACGTGAGCTATATCATTAACACCCGCGCAATTATGTCCGGCGTACACTATGATGACGGCGTGGCGATCCGTCTGTGCGCAACCGAGAACAACGTCACGCTTTTCACCTCGCTGGATACCGTCCGGGTGCTTCTGGACGTCCTCGAGGAGACCACGCAGACGATCTCGACGATCGACGCGAACTGACGCTGAATAAAAACGCCTGCTGGAGGGCTTTTTTCAGGAGATGACAGGAGAGGTGCATAGAAGCCTTATGAAACAGTCAGTTTTTACCATTACAGAGAACCGGGCGCTGACAGAAAGCGTATTCGAAATGTCTCTTAGGGGCGATACTTCGGCGATTGCCGGTCCCGGACAGTTCGTGAATATCCGGCTGCCCGGCTTTTATCTTCGCAGGCCGATCTCGGTCGCAAAGGCTGAAGGGGATGTCCTCACGCTGACCTTTAAGTCTGTCGGTCACGGGACCGAAGTGATGTCGAAAATGCAGCCGGGCGAAGAGCTGGATATCCTTACGGGCCTCGGAAACGGTTACGACCTTCCAAGCGCAGGAGAATGTCCGCTGCTTCTTGGCGGCGGTGTCGGCGTACCTCCCTTACTGTACCTTGCAGCGAAGCTTCGTGAGAAGGGCCTGCCGGTCGATGTTGTCCTCGGCTTTAATACGGCTTCCGAAATTTTCTACAGGGACGAATTTGAAGCCCTCGGCTGCCGCGTCGAAGTGACGACGGCGGACGGATCCTGCGGGACGAAGGGCTTTGTCACGGATGCCGGGTTATTCAGGGAGTGGCACAGCTATTTCTATACCTGCGGTCCGCTGCAGATGCTGAAGGCGGTGTATGAGAAATCTTCCTGTGACGGCGAATTCAGCTTCGAGGAGCGCATGGGCTGCGGCTTCGGCGCCTGCATGGGCTGCTCCGTGAAAGTCAGGGACGGATACAAACGGATCTGCAAGGACGGTCCGGTGCTTCGAAAGGAGGAAATCCTGTGGGAGAGCTGAATCGTGAAAATGACCGCCTTTCGGTCGACCTTCTCGGAATCCGGCTGGACAATCCGGTGATACCGGCTTCCGGAACCTTCGGATACGGCGCGGAATTTGCCGAACTGTACGATATTAATATTCTCGGAACCTTTTCCTTCAAGGGGACGACGCTTCATGAGCGCTACGGCAATCCGCTTCCGCGGATTGCGGAATGCACTGCCGGCATGATCAACGCTGTAGGACTTCAGAATCCCGGCGTTTCTCATGTCATCGCGCATGAGCTGCCTGCAATGAAAAGGTATTTTCATAAGCCGGTCATGGCCAACGTCAGCGGCTTCTCGGTGGAAGAGTATGTCAAAACCTGCAGCCTTCTGGACCGGGAGGAACAGGTCGGGTGGATCGAGCTGAATATCAGCTGTCCGAATGTACACGGCGGCGGAATGAGCTTCGGAACCGATCCCGCGGCAGCATCAGAGGTCGTAAGGGCTGTCAAAGAAAGTGTAAGGAAGCCGCTCATCGTAAAACTGACGCCGAATGTAACCGACATCGTCTCAATCGCAAAGGCGGTCGAAGACGCCGGCGCGGACGGGATCAGCCTGATCAATACGCTCCTTGGGATGCGGATTGATTTGAAGACCCGCAGGCCGGTGATTAAGAACATCATGGGCGGTTTTTCCGGTCCGGCGGTTTTTCCGGTCGCGCTGAGGATGGTGTGGCAGGTGTCGCATGCTGTCGGCATTCCCGTGATTGGAATGGGCGGAATATCATCCGCGGGGGATGTTCTCGAGATGATGATGGCGGGGGCAGCGGCAGTTGAAATCGGCTCCGCAAACCTTACGGACCCCTTCGCCTGCAAGAAGATTATCGAAGCGCTCCCGGGCGTGATGGACCGGTACGGCATACGGACACTCCGGGAACTGTCCGGAAAGTGAGAAAGGAGAAGACGATGGGAAAAGATGTGATTATCGCCTGTGATTTCCCGAGCTCGGAAAAGGTGTACAGCTTTCTTGACCTCTTTACGGAAGAGAAGCCTTTTGTCAAGATCGGAATGGAGCTTTTCTACGCCGAAGGGCCATCGATTGTCAGGGAAATCAAAAAACGCGGGCATAAAATATTCCTGGATCTGAAGCTCCACGATATTCCGAATACCGTGAAAAAAGCAATGAGCGTGCTTCGGGATCTGGACGTGGACATCACCAACGTGCACGCCGGGGGAACCACGGCGATGATGGAAGCCGCGCTGGAAGGACTTACGCGCCCCGACGGCACAAGACCGCTTCTTATCGCCGTAACCATGCTGACCTCTACGGATCAGAAGGCGATGGAAGAGGATCTTTTGATCCGCGGGACCGCTCTTCCGGAGGTGGTGATGCATTATGCCGCAAACGCGAAAAAAGCGGGACTCGACGGCATTGTATGCTCGCCCCTCGAAGCGGGAAAAGTCCATGAAGCGCTCGGAAGCGGCTTTATTACCGTCACTCCGGGCGTACGCTTCCCGGGCGGCGAAGTCGGAGACCAGAAGCGCGTGATGAGTCCGGAAGAGGCCAGACGGATCGGATCGGACTATATTGTCATGGGCCGGCCGATTACCCAGGCTCAGGATCCAGTCGCGGCTTACCGCCGCGCCGTCGCGGAATTCGTCGGGGAATAAACGAAGGCTGGGAATACGAAGCGGTACGGCCGGCAGGCGAATGCGTTAACATACACGAAAGGATACGAAATCATGACAAGAGAAGAGAAAATAGCAAAGGATCTTCTGAAAATCAAGGCCGTCTTCTTCCGTCCGGAAGAGCCCTTTACCTGGGCAAGCGGAATCAAAAGCCCGGTTTACTGCGACAACCGGCTGACGCTTTCCGACCCGGAAGTACGTTCCGATATCGAAAACGGACTGGCGGACATGATCCGGGAAAATTATCCGGAGGCAGAGGTTCTGATGGGAACCGCTACGGCGGGAATTGCGCATGCCGCGATCACGGGATATCTGATGGGCCTTCCGATGGGCTATGTACGCTCGGGAGCGAAGGACCACGGCAGGCAGAATCAGATTGAGGGAAAGCTTCTTCCGGGGCAGAAGGTGGTCGTTGTGGAGGACCTGATTTCGACCGCCGGTTCGGTGCTGGAGGTTGTCGATGTGCTGAAAAGCGCCGGCGCAGAGGTTCTGGGAATCGCTTCGATTTTCACCTACGGCATGAAGAAGGGCCTGGAGAGACTGAAAAGCGCCGGTGTCAGGAATGTATCCCTGACGAATTTTGACGTCATTGCCGCAAAAGCCGGAGAAGAAGGCTATGTGCGCGGGGAAGACGTGGAGAAGCTGATCCGTTTCAGGAACAATCCCTCCGATGAAAGCTGGATCGGCGGGTGAAGAGTCTATTGGAGGAATCGGGAATGAGATCGGTCATAGATATTCTGGATCTGTCAAAGGAGGAGCTTCAGGACCTTATTGCAAGGGCTGAGGACATCATCGCGGATCCGGAGAAGTATCAGGATGTCTGCCGCCATAAGAAGCTTGCAACGCTTTTTTTTGAACCTTCGACCCGGACGAGACTGAGCTTTGAGGCGGCGATGTACGAGCTTGGCGGAAATGTGCTCTCGGTGTCAAGCGCTTCCTCAAGCTCTGCGGCCAAAGGCGAGAGCGTGGCGGATACGGCGAAAACCGTCAGCTGCTATGCGGATATTATCGCAATGCGTCACCCCAAGGAAGGCGCAGCCTATGTGGCTGCAAAAAACGCCTCTGTTCCTGTCATCAACGCCGGAGACGGCGGACATCTGCATCCGACGCAGACGCTTGCCGACCTTCTGACGATCTGGCGCGAAAAGAAACGCTTTACGGGACTTACTATCGGGCTTTGCGGAGACCTGAAATTCGGGCGGACCGTTCATTCGCTGATATCGGCAATGAGCCGCTACGAGGGCAACCGTTTCGTCCTGATTTCGCCGGACGAGCTGAAAGTCCCGAGTTATGTCAAAAATGTTCTGAAGGAAAAGGAAATTCCCTATGTACAGACCGGGGACCTGATGTCCGTCATCGGAGACCTGGACATTCTCTATATGACGAGAGTGCAGCGGGAGCGCTTCTTCAACGAGGAGGATTATCTGAGACTGAAGGACAGCTATATCCTGACCCCGGATAAAATGAAGTCGGCACGGGAGGATCTCAGCGTTATGCATCCTTTGCCGCGCGTCAATGAGATCAGCGTGGCGATCGATGACGACAGAAGAGCCTGCTATTTCAAACAGGTTCTGAATGGAAAGTACATGCGGATGGCGCTGATCCTGAAGCTTCTGTATGAGGCGGGAAGCCTGAAAACTCTTCCGAAAAAAGGAGACTCTGTATGAACGTTGACTCGATTCAGAACGGTATTGTGATCGATCATATCCGGGCGGG
This sequence comes from uncultured Lachnospiraceae bacterium, assembly GCA_947168905.1. GTDB lineage: Bacteria > Bacillota > Clostridia > Lachnospirales > Lachnospiraceae > UBA1267. Next base: position 1,327 of record CAMVNR010000011.1, on the reverse strand, counting down.
ACAGGGAATGCGTCTGTATGATCTTCTCGGCCTGTCGGATCCCGAACTTACGGTTGCGATCATGAAAAACGTGACCAGTAAAAAGCTCGGAAGAAAGGATATTATCAAAATCGACGGAATCACGGATGTTGACCTCGATGTCATCGGTTTCGTGGATCCGGATGCTACGGTGAATATCATCCGTGACGGGAAACTGATTGAGAAGAAGAGCATCGAAGCACCGGAGCGCCTGACCAATGTGCTCCGCTGCAAAAACCCGAGATGTATTTCGTCGACGGAACAGGAACTGACGCAGATTTTTGTGCTCTCTGACAGGAAGAGCAAAACCTACCGCTGTCTTTACTGCGAGACGAAAGCCGAATAGGACTGCCGAAAAAATTTTTGCTTCTCTTTTTCCGGAACTTCTGCTATAGTATATGTTGACATCAAAAGATAAAGGGGTACTTATGATTTACGACGCAGCCGTGATCGGAACCGGGCCTGCAGGCATTTCTGCGGCCTTAAATCTGAAAATTCACAATAAACAGTTTCTTTTCTTTGGCTCCAGAAAGCTGAGCGAGAAGGTACAGAAGGCGGAGCAGATCCTGAATTATCCCGGTTTTTATGCCGCATCGGGAGACACGCTTCAGGCGGCCTTTATGGATCAGATCAACCGGATGGGAATTGAAATCACAGAGTCCATGATCAACGAGATCGTGAAATTCGGCGATCACTATGCGCTGATGGCCGGGGCGGACTTCTATGAGGCGAAGACGGTCATCCTCACGACGGGCGTGTCTGTCAAAGCCACCCTGAAAAACGAAGCGGAATACCTCGGGCGCGGCGTCAGCTACTGCGCTACCTGCGACGGATCTCTTTACCGCGGGAAAAAGATTGCGGTTCTGTGCAATAACGCGCGCTTTGAGCATGAGGTGCGCTACCTGGCCGAGATTGCTGCCGACGTACAGTATTTTCCGCAGTACAAAGAAATCGGAAATCTTCCGGAGAATGTCACGGTCCGGAAGGAGAAGATTCTCGGAATCGAAGGCGCGATGAAGGTGAATGCCCTGACGCTTGCCTCCGGAACGCTTGAAATTGACGGCGTCTTTATCCTGAGGGACAGTATCAGTCTGAACAGCCTGATGAAGGGGCTTCAGTCCGAAGACAATCATATTCTGGTCAACCGTCGGATGGAAACAAATTTCCCGGGCGTTTATGCCGCAGGGGACTGTACGGGTCGTCCGTACCAGTACACGAAAGCCGTCGGGGAAGGCAACGTCGCGGCTCACAGCGCAATTGAATATCTGGATGAAACCTAAGTAAGCAGGAGTAAAGAATTTTGAGTGAG
>CAMVNR010000010.1 GCA_947168905.1 uncultured Lachnospiraceae bacterium | reverse complement strand
CTTGCAGTGACTGGCAGCATCAAAATCACGGCACATAGTAAAAGTTTGAAGTATACATGTTTTTTCATATTCGTTCTTCCTCTACCATATCACATTTCAGTATGCTGCACAATAGGGAACTTCGGCGGATTAACCGCCGGTATTTCTTCCTCTGAATGGGGATTTTCATTTCTTCTTTCTCCGGAGGATCATCACAAGAGCCCCGGCGGAGACAGCAACGAGTCCGATCCAAATGAACAACCATTCAGATCTCTCGAGGCACTCCCCTGTGTTCTCAGCTGTCGGAAGACCGGTACTATCTGTCTGACGGCTCGATTCGGTCTCCTCTTTCGCAGTTGTCTCCCCGGCAGGAACGAAGAGACCGGTTTCCGAAATCATCCGCTCAGGATACTCGGGACTGACACAGGAAGCTTCTGCTTCTGTCCACAGCCGAACCCCTCCGTTAAGAGCATCTGCTGATGTAATACGGTATTCTGTCTGAAACCCATTCCTGGTACGGCTTATCTCAATACCCCTTTTATTATACTCCTTCATCAGACAAACATCATGATCCAGTTCTTTTCTTCCCCGATTATTCTCCTCTTTCATCAGGCGGACAACCAGATAGCTTAAATCAATATCTCCTTCGTTATTGTACCAAACCCCTGCCTTCACCGTTTCTCCCGGAGTGAAATACTCCCCGTTCTCCGGCTCATTCAGAAGCACAAGGCCTGATGTCAGCTTCGGGGAAGAATTGTACTCTTCTGCGGTAAGGTTCCAGCGGATTATCTTCAGCAGCTCTTTTTCTTCCTGGCGAAGATCCTCCGGAACAGATATCGTAATCTTTATCCGGCAGTTTTCTCCCTTCTCAAAATAGCCAAGCACGGTGTGTTTTGTCAGCGGACACACGGTTTCTTTTTCCCGGACCGCAACTGTACAGGTCAGTCTTTTCAGCAGAAGGGTATATTCATTGTCATATAAATCCGCGGATTCCGGATGATAAGCAGCCTGATACAGCTCTGCCAGTTCCTGATTCAGCTGTTCTCTCTCCTTCAGTCCAAGATCAGGATTAAAGATCTTTTCCCGCACAATAAAAAGCCGTTCATAGATCCCAAGCTCAGTTCCCGCGTGCTCCGGCCATTCAGTATCACTGTTTTCTGTTTCTGCTGTAAGGAAAAGACAGACTTTGTCTGATTCCAGCTCAGGGACAGAAAAAGTCAGCGTCTCTGTATACTCCGTCTGATCCGAATATTTCAAATCCGGAAACAGCTCTGCGTCCAACTGACTGTCAGTCCCGGACTTATAGGTATAGTCGTACTCAGATCCCTCTGCGTACACATTTCCGCCTGCCAGAATGATAAGCAGCGCCAGAATGACTGCCATCCGCCAATAACGCTTCATTGATTCCCCCTCATTATCCCGTTTAATCCTGCCACGCTATATAATATCCATCACTGTCCAGGGGATAAACCGCCAGGCACTCTTTGGCTGCGGTGTCTTCTCCTCCGTAAACATAACTGCAGTAAAAACACTCGTCATCCATACCGCAGAATGTCCTGCCTCCGTACTCGAATTCGGCACGTTTCCGCTTAACGTCATAGAGTATGTTTCCATCAAAATCACGGATTTCAATATGACAGATATCTTTCTCAGGAAAAGTAAAACCGATCACTCGATTCTCGGTAAGGTACATGGTCATAAACCTTTCCCCGTCCGTGTCAAAATTCATGAGCTCCCGGATTCTTTTCTCATGGTCATCGTATTCCATGACCCGTCCATCTGCAAAAGATGTAAATATAAATCGGTTTCCATCGGTAAAGACTTCATAGAAGCCGAAATCGCATCCGTCAGCGAAAATTTCCTCACGCTCACCGGTCTCTATATTGATTCTTCCGATTTCCATATACGCTTTATTCACATCATCAGGTTCAAGCACTTCACCACGCACATAGTAAAGGAATGATCCGACAGCCCGGACCTGAAATCCGCCGTATGTATCCGGATCAGATGGGCGTTCATAAAGTATATGGCCCGGATCTTCATTACTGAGATCGTAATCAATGATAATATTGTAACATTCCCATTCTCCATCTTTCAGGATCGTTTTGTCCCCGGATGCATACAAATGTCCCCGGTGAAACATAATACGCCTGTTTCCCCTCGGAAAATCCGGATCTTTGGCTGGGTCAGCGGATGTCAGGGTCCTCACCTTTCTGCGATGTGTCCCGTCGGACCGCATCCTGTAGACACTGTACTCTCCCTTCTCTTCTTCACATACCATATACAGGAGCGTCTCTTTGTCCGCCGCCATCCCACTTGCCGTACCCGGAATCTCGGCGTTGCAGTCGCTGTTCCCGCTATTATGCGTGCACTCCGCTTTTCCGCACAGCGGGAACGCCTCCTTTGCATCTTTATCGAGGTACATCATTCTGGTTTTTCGCCAGGAGGTCATGTCCTGAATAAAATAGAACTGATTTTCTATTTCATCTGCCTGTGCGAAAAAATGGTTAAAGCCATTATGTGTTTCAAAATCCTCCAATCCGGCAGCAGGGCTGCAGGACGAAGTCTCAATCAGAAGGAAGATCCCTAAAAGGAACAGCAGTATTTTTCTACTCATAGCAAATCTCCTGACATTGTCTAAAGAGGAGCGCCATGAGACGCTCCCCGATGAAAGCCTTCTTATGGATAAATCACATAGGGGCCTCTGTCAAAAGTGTTATAACCCACATGAATCAGTTTCGAGCAGGCATGCATATAAACAGGAGTCTGGTTTGGACATTGTCCGTATCCAACGGCCCCGGCGGAATAGGCATTTGCATGATATACCAGTCCGGAATCATAAAATCCGACCCCAGAGCCAGCAGCATTATATGCTGTTCCATATGCCTGCGCTTGTAGCTGAGCACATACAATTACCGGAGAATGGATTTCATATGCAACCATAGTTCCCGTTAAATTCTTTCCATTGATCCAGCCATTCGTCGCGATTTCAAAATATGCCCCGAGTTCAGGCTGAGGATCCTGGACACCTTTTGATTCATCTGCATAGGCAGGGTATGCACACATCATTACTGCAAGCAGACCTGCCAAAACCATCCATTTCCACTTTCTCATTTCATAACTCCTTCAGATTCAGTCTAAACGCTTTCTCTTCAGCTTTACATTAAGCCTATGATTATCACTAGTTTCCCTAAGTTTCTTTAACCGATCCGGGACCTCAGTTTCAAAAGTCCCATAATCACTTGCCGTCCCAGCACCATGTACAGCATTCTTTCGAATCCATTTAAGAACACATTTCAACATTTTCTGATACATTTTGATCTCCTCCTGTATTGGATTTATCAGCTGATACCGGAAGTATACCACAGTAAACTTTTTGATAGCGTTCACCTGTCACAATTTACAGTTATCTTGTCAAAAACCGGCTCCCGGAAAACCGCCAGGCAGACTGATTTTCAAAATTCACCGTTTTCCTGTCAAAATAGGCGCTTGTCCAGCCTCCTGATCAGTGTTATGATATCAATATCCCTGACAGGAGGCGTTTTATGTTGATTGCAATCTGTGAAGATGATCCGGTTTACCGGGATGGAATTGAATCCTATTGCCACAGCTGGAAAGAGAAGCACCAGGATCTATCGGTCGCGGTTCATACCTACTCCTCTCCCGAGGCGCTGCTGAATGTATATGAACGGCCTCTGGATTATGATATTTACTTCCTGGATATTGAATTTTCAAAAAATTCAGCTATGAATGGCTATCGGCTTGCAGAGCTTATCCGGGAGCATAACCGTTCTTCTATCATCGTGTTTATTACCAATTCAAAGCTGTATATGCAGCAGGGCTATACTGTTACAGCATACAGATATCTCGTTAAACCAATTGACCGGGAGGATGTAGCTTCCTGCCTTGATCATTGCCTTGAAACAGCGCTTTCAGCAACTGATCCCTTTCTATCTCTTGCAAGAAAAGAAGGCATCAGCCGTATTCCACTGAAAGAAATCATCCTGATCCAAAGCGGAATTCACAATGTCAATATTCATACAGTACATGAAGTTGAAACCCTGAGATTATATGAAAGCTTTGAAAAATACGCATCTTCTCTTCCGAAAGAATGGTTCCTGCAGTGTCAGCGCGGACTTCTCATCAATGTGTTATACATTACACGCTTTACCAAAGAAACGATATACCTGTCTACAGGAGTGGATTATTCAATCGGACGCCGTTACCGGAGTCATGTATACGAGCATCTGCAGAAGTTTTTTGACGGAGGACTCCAATGACTGCTTCTAACTGGTTTTGGGTTCCCTATGAACTACTGATTAATCTGTTTCAGGCTTTTTTGTATACCTGGTTTTTAGGCAGCCTGCTGACCAAAAAAAACAGAGAACATATTTCTTTTTATGTCTGTGTCTTGCTGACCTTTCTTGCCTATACACTCTATCTTATCGCCGATAAGCTTACCATAGAAATCGCTTTTTCAACTGCCTGGATCAAGCTGATCCCATCGATCTATATATTCTTTTTTTATCGTGACTCCTGGTGGAACAAGCTGCTATGGATTGTTACACTCTTTATTATTCCGGCAACTGTAATCGCCTTTTCTTACTATGGCTTCGCTTTAGGAAGCGGGCAGACATTTGAATGGTTCCTTTCACCGGGCATTCCGCGTCTGATCTTCACATTGTCAGCAAACGGATTACTGTTTGCTTCGCTGTTCCTGATTGTCCGTTTTTTTGCACCGCTGAAAAACGACAATTTTATCAAACCCAGATCTGTTATCGTCCTGATTATTATTATCCTGGCGGCGTATTCGTCGGCTGAAGTCATGTACACGCTCTATCCGCAGGGTGATATTTCGAACCTGCTATTTTTCCTGACTGCATTTTTGTCTCTTATTATCTGCCTCTCTTCGCTTCTTCTGTACTATTTCATTTTTTTGTCAGCCAGAAAAGAAGCGGAGCTCAGTTACATTGACGGCCAGAGCCATGCAATCGACGCGAGGCTTTCCGAAATCAGCGAAATGTATTCGATGATGCAGCTGATGAATCATGATATCCGCAAACATCTAAAAGTGACGGAAACACTTCTCTCCCAACACGATGTGGAAGAAAGCCGGGCTTACCTCGCAGAAGTATCCAATCATCTTGAAAACCTTTTTTCAACCGGCTGTCTTCCACTGGATTCTGCACTGACTGTTCGAAAAAAACTTTTGGAGCAGAACAAGATCGGATTCATCTATGAGCTCTGTGATCTTCAGAAGCTTCCCCTGTCAGCATCCGATTTCTGTGCTATCATCATGAATCTTCTCGATAATGCTTCGGAAGCCTGTGAACGCTATTACGGAGAGACTTTTGAGCATTTTGTCAAATTATCGATCCGTCATCATGAGAATATGTTCTTTATCGAATGCACCAATCCCTGTCCGAATACACCGCTGCAGAAAAAGAATGGACGTTATATCTCTCTTAAAAAAGAATCCGGACACGGCTATGGATTATTGTCTATAGAGCATATTGTTGATAAGATTCACGGCATCTGCAGTTTTAAGCAGGAGGGGCGGTACTTCAAAGCCTATATCGCATTGCCTTATTTCGAGGCAAACCAAGAGGAGGATCAGAACACGCATGCCGGCGGAAATCCTTACAAAAAAGATAATATCCAAAAAACATATACCGGAAGATGAGCGAGTCCCGCTTGTCCTGCATCCCAACAAAGCCTATCTGGAGACAGAAAGAGAGCGCCTCACGATCAAATCGATCATGGTGACGCTCTCAGCACTGATGTCTGTTTTTATACTGAATGTCTTTTGGAACCGGCTTCTTTACGCCTTTTCTTCGGTTTTCCTTCTTTCGGGAATTTCGAGAATCACCGGAAAGATCACTTATACACGAAGAAAAAGTATTATTCAAAAGCCAGCACAACCATGAGACGCGGTTCGTTGGTCGTCCGGTATTTTTCCTGAAGCACGGGGCCGCAGGAGTTCGTGCCGATGCCGGCCATTTCGCCGTCCAGACAGAGCACGGTATGCCCGCTCTCCTGAAGCTCGAAATTGTGCTTTTTCACGGTCAGCTCCTCTTCCGTGTAATGAGAGGCGTTGAAGGAGAAATTCTCGCCGAAAACGCGGATTTTCGCGCCCGAGCGGCTCTCCAGCATCAGCTCCTCGCATCCGAAGTGCGAACCGTTCTCCTGGGGCTTTAAGTAGTCCTCGTGGAGCTCGGAAACCGTATCGATAAAGGTATCCTTGAAGCTCGCGCGGTGCTTGTCGACATAACTCTCGTACGGCCCGTAGCCGACATATTCGACCTGTTCAAAATCATTGTCCAGGAAGAGGCGTACGCCGAAGCGCGGCAGATACGGAAAGACAGGAAGCTTCTTCGCGCGGATGTCCATGCGAATTTCTCCGGTGTCGGAGATCTCGTAGCGCGCAGTCACTTCGAGGAACTTCTGCAGGAAGACCGCCGCACAGCCGAATTTCGCCGTCACGATGAGCAGGCCATCTTCGCAGTTCACTTTTGTGCTGTAGCTTCTGATCGTCATGCGGTCGTATCCGGCCTTCTCCCACTCGATTCTCTGCGAGCGGTCATTGTCCGTCGGCGCGCGCCAGATATTTAAGGACATCGGCGCATTGATGTAGCTCACGTTGTTGTTCACAAGCTTTGTAAATGCCGCTTTGGTCTTGTCGTATTCGTAGCGGAAGGTGCTGCCTTCAATCACCAGGATTGATCCCAGATCCGTGCATTTCGGTGCCTTTTCGCTCTCGATATCCACATCTACGGTCATGACCGGCACGATATACTGGTCAAAGCCCAGCTCGTCCGGCAGATAATCCGGAGAGTCGGTGAGAATGTTCAGGTAGCGGAACAGCACGCTCACCCGGAAATCATCCGGGATTTCCTCCGGGATCGTTACGCTGACCGTTTTTCCGGGCTTGCAGGAAAGATCCGCGAAGATGCCTTCGCCGACAGTCTCCCCGTCACGGCGGATTTCGTAGGCAATACCGATCCTGCCCGAGAGATCCGTGAAATCAAGCATGTTCCGGAACGTAAATTTCTGGCCCTTCGCGCTAACCAGGCGGACGGGGCGAAGGACATTCTTCAGCTCCAGCAGTCCCGTATGCGGCGTGCGGTCCGGATAGACGAGACCGTCCATGCAGAAGTTTCCGTCGTTATGACGGTCGCCCCAGTCGCCTCCGTAGAAATATTTGTCTCTGCCGTCCGGGGTCTTGCCCATATAGACGCTGTGGTCGCACCATTCCCAGACAAAGGCGCCGCAGAGGTTCGGATATTTGTAAATGATCTGCCAGTAGTCCTCCGGATCACCGGGGCCGTTGCCCATCGCATGAGTGTATTCGCAAAGGATCATCGGTACCGGACGCGTGAAGCCGCCGCAGCGCTCCGTTAACATCGAAAGCGACTGAATGCCTTCCTGCCCGAAGGCTTCGAATTCTTCATATCCGGGGTACATCCGAGAATACAGGTCGATCGCCGAGAAGTCGTGGATATTTCCTTCCCGTTCATAGCGCTTGTAATCAAAGGTAATCTGCTGATCCTCTGGAATGAATCCGCCGCCGTGGATGGAGCCTTCATAATGCACAAGACGCGAAGCATCTCTTTCCTTGACCCAGTGCGACGCGCGCTCGAAGTTTCCGCCGTAGCCCGCTTCATTTCCGAGCGACCAGATGAGCACCGACGTCACATTTTTATCGCGCTCGACGTTCGCCTCCACGCGGTCGCGGATCGGCTCCGCGAAGTCCGGATTGTCCGCGAGGATATTGTAGCTTGTAAAGTAGCTGCCGCCGTACAGCTCGACACCTCCGTGGATCTCAAGGTCCGTTTCATCGATCACATACAGGCCGATTTCGTCGCAGAGCTCCAGAAGAAGCGGCGAATTCGGATAATGGCTCGTCCGGATCGCGTTGAAGTTGTGGGCCTTGATCATGGTAATATCGCGGACCATCTCTTCATATGTCACTGCATAGCCGTTCTCTGGGCTGGAATCATGACGGTTCACGCCCTTGAATTTGATGGGACGGCCGTTCAGCTTTACAACATCCTTCTCAACTTCAATCTTACGGAAGCCGACCTTTTTCGCGATTACCTCGTTTCCGCCCCGAAGGACAAGGGTGTAGAGGTAGGGATTTTCCGCGTTCCAGAGGATGGGTGATTTCACCTTCAGCACCGGGTTCTTCCCTTCCGCCGCTGCCGTTTCGTTCCCCGCAGCATCGTAAAGCCGCGCGTCGATCCGGACATTTCCCTTCACCTTCGTATCGATGGACAGGACTGCTTCCGAGTAGTTCTTACTGAACTCCTGATGCAGGAAGAAGTCTTCAATACGGTTCTTCGGCCGGAGGAGAATGTAGACGTCGCGGAAAATTCCGCTCATCCGAAGCTTATCCTGGTCCTCGAGATAAGTGCCATCCGACCATTGATACACAAGCACTGTAAGGCGGTTTGCGCCGGGCTGTACCTCCTTCGTGATATCAAATTCGGAGGGGCTGTGCGACACCTGGCTGTAGCCCACAAACTGTCCGTTCACCCAGACATAGAAGCAGGAATCCACGCCTTCAAACACAAGGTGCTTGTCGAAATGGTCGTCATCGAGCTCGAATTCGCGGATGTAGATTCCGCAGGGGTTGTCCTCCGGGACGTAGGGCGGGTCAAAGGGAATCGGATAGCGGACATTCGTATAATTGTTCCGCCCGTAGCCGTAAATCTGCCAGCAGCCCGGCACGGGAAGCACGTCAAAGCGGTCAAAATCAAAGTCCCGCGCGTAAAAGTTTTCCGGAAGCGTCCGGTCGTTCTCGTGATAGGAAAAGGCCCATTCACCGGACAGGAAAACCGCCCGGTCCGAGATTTCACGCTGATACTGTGCAAGTTCCGGGCTCGATGCCGGCACATAATAGGAACGTCTTGGCATGGTTCCGACATGCAGCTTCTTCAGATCCTCATGGTAATGCGGTAAATTCATGATCATCCTCCGTTTTATTCTTTCTTTAATATTCTGACGATATCGTAAAAAGGCAGGTCAGGCCTTTAACGTGCTTTCAAAAAGCTTTATTTCCTGCGCGCTTCCAACCGGTGCACCGTCTTTTCATTGAAGGGCGTCACATCATCCTTTTTCATCCGGTCATACCAGTGAAGCTTTTTGTCAAGAAGCACCACGAGTAGGACAAAGATGACCGCCGCCGAAGCGGTTCCTGCGAAATCCTTCCAGCCTGTCTCGGACGCAATCACGCCGAAGCCGATGCCGGAATCGAGGAACGCCAGCATGTTGTTCATGACATGCAGCGCCGAGGACGCCTCGATGCCCTTCGTGTACTGGGTGATGAAGCCGAATGCGATCGCGAAAACAATAATGCCGAGAACGCCGGCGAGAGAATACGGGTGCCCGAGTGCGAAGGGAATCACCTGCAGAAGGATGGCAAGCCAGGAGATCCTGAACCAGCCGCCGAAGGTCTGCATCAGAAAGCCGCGGAAGAGATATTCCTCTGCAATGCACTGCAAAGGCCCGAGAATGGTAACGAGAATGAGTCCCGCCGCGCTGAAGCGGTTCTCCCCGGTCCTGCCGTCAATAAAAAGCATGACAAGCATCGGAATGACCGCGAGAAGCGCCGGGAGAAGACTCTTAAAGAAGACACCGAACCGGAAGCCGCCCATCGACGAGCCGTAGGAGCTGAATGGACGGTCCTTTACGATTATGGACGCAAGAAAAAGTGCCGGAATCATTGCCGCCACATTGCCGACCGTCGCGACAACGCCTGCGGCGCTGTATACGTCAAAGCCGTCGTAGCCGCGCCCGAGCGCCCCGATCATTTCTTTTGCAGCGTTCGGGCTGCCGGTCAGAATGAGTCCGAGAACGACCGCAAGGACGGACATCGGAAGATAAAATGCCGAAAACAACAGGCCCGTAAGAAGCGGCTTGAACCATTTGTAGGCGATGAATCTTCTCGGATAGGTAATGAATCCGTGTTCCTGTATCGTTTTGTTTTCCATACTCTTTCCCCTTTTATCTGTTTATCATGCGCCTGAAACCGCTCCGTAGACCACCCTTTGCCCCCAGCATCACGACACGATATAAACCACCCGGCAAATGGGGTGATTCCGGAATTTCCCGGTTTTTCTGCGCATTTTTCAGCGGATCGCCGCGCGTACAGCATTTAAGGCCAGTCCGAACCCGTAGGAGCTTAAATTGCATACAAGGGCCAGTAGAAAGGGCCTGGAAAAATGAAATCCGCTTTTTTTCGCCGCCCGGTACAGAAGGCCTTCCGCCGGAATCACCAGGATCTCCAGCAGGATTTCCACCGGCCAGCGAAGTGCCGGCGCCCGGAACATCGTATAGTAGACGATCAGGACGACCAGGGGGTTCGTCAGCACATTTACAAGCGCAGCGATCAGAAACTCCGTCCTCCCCCGGACCTTCATGAGAAAAGCAATCAAAAGCTCAATGACAAGCGTGAGGCCAAGAGAGATGCCGAAGCCTTTTAGAACAGCGAGTACCGCCGAATCCATTTTCATTACCGCCTCCCTTCGTCACGAGCGCTGAAAGCTTCTTCATTCGCCGCGCCCTTACTGCTGCTTTTTCTCCCGGTCCAGAAGCAGAACCGCCCCAAAAAGGAAAAGAAGCGAACCGAGGCTTAAGAGAAGCCCCGTCCAGTTTCCGGCAAGGGGATTCTGCAGACGGAACCAGGTCGGCAGGAAGCCGATAAAGAGCGCGAAGGTTAACAGGCCGAAATTAAAGCCGGCAAGATGCGGGAACCTGTCCACCAGAAGCTGAAGCGTGATCGGCATTGTCATGTTGAAGAAAAGAAGCGCCAGAAGCCCGCACACAATATTCCCGGAAAATGCGTAGAACAGCGCCGAAAGCGCCAGCGACGAGACGACCGTAATCTTCTGCCCGATCCGCGCCGAGAGGATTCCGCCGAGCATCTTTCCGCCCACGACCATGGCGGTCGCGAGAACACCGATCCCGACGCCCTGTTTCCAGGAGAAGCCGATCGACATGCCCACGTGGGAACGAAGCACCACGACAAAAAAGCACAGAAGCGATGCTATAAAGGCAAAGCCGGTGAAGGGCTGGGTATCACTGTCTTTTTTGCCGGAATGCTCCGGGGCGGTATCGGCAGCCGGAACGAAAGCTTTCTTCCCGGCGGCTTCTGAGACGACGCTGCCCTGCGCTTTCTCCCCGGCGTTCGGCAAGCTTTCTTCCGGCTTTTCCGCATCTGCGGTTTCTGAAACGATTTTCTCTGCCGCTTCGTCTGTCTTTGCGGCTGCTGCGAGAACAAGCGCTTCGTCAAGCCGGACGAGTTTTTCCTTCTCCGACAGGAGCCGTTTTTTCTCCGACAGGAAAAGGCCCGTATACAAAATCATCGTCGCAATCATAAACGCAAAGAGAATGGCGAGAAGTCCGAACCCGAACTTCTGATCCGGCGTCACTTTTCCGATGACCGTTCCGAGAAAAAGTCCCATCGCGCCCGGCGCGACAAAGATACCGAGCGCCTGACCCCGAAGCCCTTTCTTCCGGTCTTCGTCGATCGTCCCGATGCCGCCGCCGACATGGAACAGTGCATTTCCGAGTCCCAGAACCGCAGGGTGCAGAAGCGCCCCGAAGAAAGTCACAAAGACGCCGAGGACCGCCGTCGCCGCAGAGAGCGGGAAGATCCCAAAGCGCCCTTTCGTGTCCCGCTGCTTTTCCCTGAGAAGATCTGCGAGCGCTCCCAGCGGCATCTGCAGCGCAAAGGCGCAGAAATTATAGATCAGGATGTAGAGATAGGCGTCCGGCCGGTGCAGAAAAACCGTGTACATCGCGAAAGCGCAGAGCCCGTCCTCCAGAAAATGCATCAAAGAGTAACTAAAGGTCAGCATTCAGTCTGTTCCCCTTTTTTCCGTTTCTTCTTACGGATGCTGAACACAATGATCAGGATGATGCCCGCGATCAGCTGGATGCCGATGACAGCCGCTGCGATCAGGATCACCCAGGGCATCACATTCTGATAGTCCCCCGGCATCGGCTCGTAGATTTCATCCGCAAACACCGGAAGGGATGATACAAGCATGACTGCCGCTGCAGAAAAGAACAGTGCAGCCCTTTTCATTTTTTCCTTCATCATAAAGAACCTCCCGCTGCGAAATCGGGCGCAGCTTCTCCATCAGTTTTTCTTTTCCTGTTCACTGCCCTTTTTCTTCCGCGCACGGAAAACGGCAATTAGTATCACTGCAGTTGCAATTCCCAGCACGCCGATGGTAATCAGAATCGCCGGAAGGAATTCTTCGATCCGGTACTTCAGCATCTCCAGCGGTCCCGGCGCGACCGCATCAGCATATACCGATACCTTTACAAAAAACAGCACTGCCGCTGAAATAACGGCTGTATAAACTGCCCTTTTCATTTCGATGATCCCTCCTTTTTCCGCTTTCTTACAATAAACACGATCAGCAGGATAATGCCTGTGAGAAGCGCAAGTCCCAGTACCGAGAGCGCAATTACAGGAAGAACCTCCAGGAAGCCATTTCCCTGCAAAGCCTTTGGTCCCGGTTCGATATGATCCGCAAAGGCCGTCGCTTCGGCAAACAGCCAAATTGCCGCAGGCATTACTGCGAAAAGAAATCGTTTCGCCTTTCCCATGAAAATCACCTCCCAAAATTGTAATTGTTAAGCTTCGCCGTTTTTCTTCTCCTCGGCCGCCCTTCTTTTCTTTCTGCGCACCGAAAAGATGATCAGAAGGACGATGCCCGCAATCAGCGATACAGCAAACATCACGATGATAAGCGTCAGCAGAATCGGCCCGAGCCCGTAAATGAGCGTTTCAATCGGATCATAAGCTATGTCCGCATATGCCGGAACCGCAGACACAAAAGCAGAAAGAACCGCTGCCGCGGCGATGATGCACTGTTTAACTCTTCCTCTCATCATTGTCCCTCCGTTTTTCTCTTCTGGATATATTCCTTAACTCTTCTTCCCGGTTTTTTTCCTTTCCAGGATTCTCCGTATAATCAGCGGCCGCCGCATATAAAATCTGTTTCTTCATACGAGTTCCGCCCGCCTGTTAATTCATGCTCTCCGGGAGAATTCTCTCCTTGAAAATCTGACCTGATTATACTATACTTATTTTAAGAACACAACCGCGGTTTTCCTTAAAACATCCACGGAAATTTAATTTTTTATACGAGGTGCTCCCTATGAAGATCTCCAATGACATTCTTTACGTCGGCGTCAATGACCACCGGATTGACCTCTTCGAAGGCCAGTATGATGTCCCAAACGGAATGGCTTACAATTCCTACGTTATTAAAGACTATAAAATCGCCGTCATGGATACGGTCGACCAGAATTTTACCCATGAATGGCTCGACAACCTGCAGAAAGCGCTGGACGGACGGAAGCCCGACTACCTTGTCGTACAGCACATGGAGCCGGATCATTCGGCAAATATCGCGAAAGTGATGGATCTCTACCCCGAGATGACCATCGTCTCGAATGCGAAATCCTTCCCGATGATGCAGAATTTCTTCGGAAAAGACTATGCGGATAGAAGGATCGAAGTGAAAGACGGCGATGAACTGCCGCTCGGAAAGCATGTCCTGCACTTCGTCGCGGCGCCGATGGTGCACTGGCCGGAAGTCATCATGACCTATGACAGCTTTGACAAGGTCCTCTTCTCCGCTGACGGCTTCGGCAAATTCGGCGCGCTCGACGTTGAAGAAGACTGGGCCTGCGAAGCCCGCCGCTACTACATCGGCATTGTCGGAAAGTACGGCCAGCAGGTGCAGAATGTGCTCAAAAAAGCTGCTTCTCTGGATATTCAGAAAATCTGCCCGCTGCACGGTCCGGTGCTTGACCAGAACCTCGGCTATTACCTTGACCTGTACAACACCTGGTCCTCCTATGAAGTGGAGTCGGACGGCGTTGTGATCGCCTATACCTCCGTCTACGGACATACAAAGGAAGCCGTCACAAAGCTTGCCGATCTTCTGAAGCAGAAGGGCTGCCCGAAGGTTGAAATCCACGACCTCGCGCGCACCGATATGGCAGAGGCCGTCGAAGATGCCTTCCGCTACGGAAAGCTTGTCCTCGCCACAACCACCTACAACGCGGACATCTTCCCCTTCATGCGGGAATTCATCGAGCATCTCACAGAGCGCAATTTCCAGAAGCGCACCGTTGCCTTTATCGAAAACGGTTCCTGGGCGCCGATGGCAATGAAAGTCATGAAGGGCATGCTTGAAGGCTGCAAAAACCTGACCTTTACAGAGAACAATGTCCGGATCAAGTCCGCGCTGAATGATGACAATAAAAAAGAGCTCGAAGCCCTGGCCGCCGAACTCTGCTTCGATTATGAGCAGGAGAATAACGAAACTGCCAATAAAAACGACCTCACGGCGCTCTTCAAGATCGGCTACGGCCTCTATGTCGTGACCTGCAATGACGGCACAAAGGACAACGGCCTCATTGTCAATACGGTCTCGCAGGTGGCTTCCTCCCCGAACCTGGTCGCGGTCTGCATTCAGAAACAGAACTATTCGCACCACATTATCCAGAAAACAGGAAAGCTGAATGTGAACTGTCTCTCTGTTGAAGCGCCATTTAAGGTATTCGAAGACTTCGGCTTCCGTTCCGGACGCACCGTCGACAAGTTCGCAGGCCAGGAGGTTCTCAGGTCTGACAACGGCCTCGTCTTCCTCGACAAATACATCAACGCCTTCATGTCTCTGGAGGTGCAGAACTACGTTGACCTCGGCTCTCACGGCATGTTCCTCTGCACGGTTACCGAAGCGCGCGTCCTCAGCAATAAAGAGACCATGACCTACAACTACTACCAGGCAAACGTCAAGCCGAAGCCCCAGACCGAAGGAAAGAAAGGCTGGGTCTGCAAGGTCTGCGGATACATCTACGAAGGCGATGAACTTCCGGAAGACTTCATCTGCCCGCTGTGCAAGCACGGCGCTGCGGACTTCGAACCGATCGGATAAACCCGAAGCTTCTCTACATACAGAGAGGACCGCTGTACCCCTTGGTACGGCGGTTCTTTCTTTTGTCGGGAAACAGACAGGCAAAATCCGGATGAAAAAAGCGGAGGAAAATAATAATTTCCTCTTTACTTTATTTTGCTAAAGTGCTATCATGGTAAAGTGGTTCGGCAAGTTCTGCACACGAAGGATTATGAAAAACGGAGGAAAATCACAATGAACCTGAAAAAACTCACCGGTCTTATACTTATCCTTGTCATGGTTCTTTCCCTTTCTGCCTGCAGTTCGGCAGACAAAGGCGGCACGAAGAAGAAATTCATCATGGGCATCGACCCGGAATACCCGCCGTTCAGCTATATGGATGACCAGGGCGCATACACCGGCTTCGATGTGGAAGTCTGCAAAGCCGTCTGTGACGAACTCGGCTGGGAGCTTGAGGTTTTCGGCGTCAACTGGGATCAGAAGCTCGTACAGCTCGACGCTAATGAATGCGACTGTGTCTGGTCCGGCATGACCATTCTGGATTCCATGAAAGAAGCCGGTTATGTCATCTCCAAGCCGTATTTCTATAACTCCCAGGTGCTCCTCGTAAAGGAAGACAGCGGGATTGCCTCCTCTTCTGATCTTGCGGGAAAGGATGTGGCGGTACAGCTTGGTACCTCGGGCGAAGCACTTCTGAATGAAGACCTCGCGGATCTCGCGGCGACTTTCGGAAATGTTGTCACCTGCGACAGTTTCCTGAAATGCTTCACGGAGCTTGCGGGAAACGCGGTAGACGCGGTATTCGTCGACCTTCCGGTAGCCTTAAGCTATACCAAAGAAAATGCAGGCTATACCATCATCGACGAGGAGCTCGGCGCCGAAGAGTACGGCATCGCGTTCCGTTCCGGGGATAAGGAGCTCTGCAGTCAGGTGGACGACGCGATCCAGAAGCTCGTGAAAAACGGCACCTACAAAAAGATCGCCGACAAATATCCCGACATCGTCGATAATCTGATCTTCCTGAATCAGTAAGCCGCAGCAAAAAGAGGTATCTATGTCCTTTTTTTCCATGATGCTGAAGATGAGCGAGGGTCTCTCGAAGACCTGCGCCATCTTCTTCTTAACGCTTCTCTTTTCTTTGCCGCTGGGGATGCTTGTGGCACTGATGCGCATGAGCAGAAACCGCTTTATTTCCACCGTAACACGGGGAATCATCTCCGTGCTCCGGGGAACACCCCTGATGCTTCAGCTTCTCGCAGTTACCTACGGCCCGTATTACCTCTTCGGATTCAGCGTATCCAGAAATAAGCTGATTCCGGTCGTCATTGCCTTTGCCATCAACTACGCAGCGTATTTTGCGGAAATCTACCGCGGAGGCATCGAGTCCATTCCGAAGGGTCAGTACGAAGCGGCGCAGGTTCTCGGGTACAGCCGCCTGAGGACCTTCCTGCGGATTATTCTGCCGCAGGTCGTCAAAAGGATCATGCCGAGCATCACCAACGAAGTGGTAACGCTCGTGAAGGATACATCCATCGCCTTCACCGTGTCCTATCAGGAAATGTTCACCATCGGGAAGCAGATCGCGAACTCGCAGACGAGCTTCCTGCCCTTTGTCGTGGCGGGCATTTTCTATTTCGCGTTCAACGCGATTGTGGATTTCGGAATGGGCCGGGTGGAAAAACGGCTGAATTATTACCGGTAGGAGGGACTGAGGGATGACTCAGGAAACGAGACCCGGCACACCGGTTCTGGAACTAAGGAATATTGAGAAGTCTTTTTCGGGAAGCACCGTACTGCGCGATATTTCCGTCACTGTCAACCGGGGCAATGTCGTATCCATCATCGGGCCCTCGGGTTCGGGAAAATCCACGCTTCTTCGCTGCGCCTCCTTTCTGGAAACCGCGGACGGCGGAGATATCCTCTATGACGGAGAATATGCGATGCAGGGCGGCAGATACGCAGACAAAGACATGCTCTGGAATTTCCGCAGCCGCTTCGGGCTCGTCTTCCAGAATTTCAATCTGTTTCCGCACTATTCGGTGCTGAAAAACATTTCGGAGCCGCCGACTCTTCGCGGAGTGTCAAAGGCCGAGGCGGAAGAAAAGGCCCGGCTTCTTCTCGGGAAAATGGGCCTTTCGGGGCGGGAGAATGCCTACCCCTACCAGCTGTCCGGCGGGCAGCAGCAGCGCGTCGCGATCGCCCGGGCGCTCGCGCTGGAGCCGGAAATTCTCTATTTTGACGAGCCGACCTCCGCGCTCGACCCGGAGCTGACAGGAGAGGTGCTGAAGGTCATCCGCCAGCTGGCGGATGAAAAAATGACGATGGTGATCGTCACACATGAAATGGCCTTCGCAAGAGCCGTTTCCGAGTGGGTCGTCTTCATGGACGGAGGCGTTATCGTGGAGGAAGGTCCTCCGGATCTGGTGCTCCAAAACCCCGAAATGGAACGGACGCGCCAGTTCCTGACCAATTACGAGAAATGAGCGGCGTTCATTTTTACCGGGCCGATCCTTCGGGCAATATCACACTGCTGATTGAGGACCGCTTTCCCGTATCCGGGTATCCTGAAATTGCCTCCTCCCTCCTGAAGCTCGACCCGACGGCAGAGCAGGCCGGTTTTATTGAAGAGATTTCAGAGAACAGCGTCCGCCTGCATATGGCCGGCGGAGAATTCTGCGGAAACGCCTCGCTTTCCGCCGCGGCGCTTGCCCTGTTAAAGCACGAAAAAGCCGAGGGAACGGTCCTCGTACATGTCTTCGGACTGTCCGGGCCGCTCTATGCATCACTCAGGAAATCCGGCCCCGCAAGCTACAGCGGGAGCCTTACCATGCCCCTTCCGACCGCCTGCGAAAAAGTCGCCCTTCCCTTCTGCGGTGAAACGATGGTGCTTCCGCTGGTGATTTTTCCCGGCATCGGGCATCTGATTCTCCGGGAAGCCATCGAGGACGAAAAAGCGGAAGCCGCCGTACGGAAATGGTGCCGGATGCTCGGCCTTCCGGCGCTCGGAATCATACAGCTGGCCAAAGAAGAAAAGGCCCTCCGGCCGCTTGTATACGTCCGTGCGGTAGATACCCTTTTCTGGGAGCACTCCTGTGCCAGCGGAACCTGCGCCGCCGTGTACTGGCTGTCCAGGGAAAAAGGCCCCGTCGTCAGGCATTTCACAGAGCCCGGCGGTATTCTCGGCGCTTCCTTTGAAAACGGAACGCTGACGCTTCTCGGAAATGTTTCTTTCTGAAATTTAATGCCTTTATTTTTTCCTCCCAGGCAGCGGCCCTAAAAAGCCGCTGCCTAAATTTTTACCCGCAATGAGGAAAATCTCCATACGCTGATCGTAAGGAGATTTGACGAATGCGTACAATCCCGGAAGGCGGCCTCCTGCCGCTTCCGGTGCTGCATACAACAAACGGGGCAGAAGAAGCTTACACTTCCTCTGCCCCTATATCATCGGCATCGGCTGCCGTATCTCATCGGATCCCGCCGTCTATCTCTTCCCCGGCAGGATCTCTTTCTGCCTGAATTAACCCTCGATCGAGATGGTCTTCTTCTCTTCGATCTTCGGCTGTTCCACCTTCTTCGCGATATCAAGGCTCAGCACGCCTTCCTTGAAGGCTGCCTTGATATCTTCCTCCGTCACATCCTCGCCGACGTAGAACGAACGCTGGCAGTTACCGACATAACGCTCCTTGCGGATGTACTTGCCTTCCTTCTTCTCCTCATTCTCTTCGTGCTTCTCAGCTGCAACGGTCAGATATCCGTTCTCAAGCGTTACCTGGACGTCGTTCTTATTGAAGCCCGGCAGATCCATTTCAACGATGTAGGCTGCGTCCGTCTCCCGGACATCGGTCTTCATGAGTGCCTGGCCCTGATGGCCGTATAACTTACGTTCCGGACGTGCCGGGTGCTGTTCGTTCTTCGGGATCCGTCTCTCTTCCGGGAAGGGGAATCCAAAAAATCCATCAAATAAATCATCATTAAAAATACTCGGGAATAACATGGCTATAATCCTCCTTTAACTGTATTTGCAGCTCTTTATGAGCTCTGTCGTTTTTTTAACGTGATGTTGTTTCTCTCATCACGTGGAGCATTATACCACCCGTTGTTAGCACTGTCAAGAGGTGAGTGCTAATTCTTTTGTGAATCTTCTGTGAACGTCAGGTATACTTCTTTTTCGGCGTCACGATCCGCGCAGTCATCACTATAAATGCAATCAGCAACACGAGAAGTGCCGCCAGGCTTACGATCAGCCAGCCGTCAATCGCCGCCATCGGCTCGGCACTGCTGATCGAAAGCGCTTCCTCTTCCTTTTGAACAAAAATCGGATTGCTCCGCCCGTTGTCCTCCCCGGAAAGGCGCACGGATCCCAGCGGGAAGCCCTGGTAAACATAGGTGATCAGTTTGCCGTCTTCGGTATCCTCTACCCTTTTGTCCAGCAGGTCAAAGGTAATTGTTTCCGGCAGAAGAATGGTTCCTCCCTCGTCCAGCACCAGGAGCGGAACCTCCGGCACCGGAAGCGCCAGCGGCGAACTCGTAAAGGAAGCATTCATATTGAGCGAACTGTCCAGTTCGCCGGGCAGGACCTGATGGAAGTAATTGAAGCCGTAGTCCAGAAGCGACTGGGTCGAGGTGTACTGAGCGCCGTTTTCGCAGCCCATCACGACCGAAATCAGATGCATTCCGTCGCGTTCGGCGTAGCTGACCAGGTTATAGCCGGAGATTTCCGTATGACCGGTCTTTCCGCAGACGACATCCGGATTATAATACTCCGATGAAGAGCGGATCATCAGGTCCGTATTCGTCATCGGTATATCCTTGTCAAGCAGCGCGTCCGCGTGATGAACATAGGACGGCGTCGAGGCGATTTCCACAAAGGCCGTATTGTGCGCGCAGGCCTGCATTATTACCGCCAGGTCATAGGCGCAGGTGTAATGCCCGTCATCGTGCAGACCGTTCGCGTTGGTAAATACGGTATTGACCGCACCGAGCTGGTACGCGCGCTCATTCATCAGCACGACAAAATTGTCGATGTATTCGGAGATGTGAATGGCAAGCGCGTTCGCGACTTCGTTTGCAGAGGGCAAGAGAAGTCCGTACAGGCACTCCCGAAGCACCATCTGCTCCCCGCGCCGCATGCCGATGTGGCTTGAACCCGCAGGGATATTCACTGCGGCAAAGGGAAAGTCCACGATGTCGGTCAGGGAGCAGTTTTCCAGCGTGAGAAGCGCCGTCATCAGCTTGGTCGTTGATGCCGGATACATCGCCTTCGTGGCATCCTTCGCATACAGGATCTCCCCGGAATCCGCATCCATCAGAACCGCCGTCTTCGCGGATACCGAAGGGGCTTTCGGCCAGTCCGAAGGGATGGATGCGATAATTGCGTCAATCTCGGCTTTATCCGCCGCTGCGGCCGGCCTGGTTCCGACGGCAAGCAGCAGGACGGCAAGCGCCGTCAGAAGAAACCGCCGAATAGCCTTCGGCGGTCCTGAAAAAAATCTGTTCAAAGAAGCATTCGCTTTTTCCATAAATGTGCGTTCCTTCCCGAAATGTGCATTCCTTCCCGGATTTTTCGATCACTGTCCCGGCGCTCTATGCGTTCCTCAGCGTCTGTACATCCTCCTGGGTGCAGCCGTCCTTCGAGTAACGCGCCTTTTCATAGAGCTCATGAAGCACCGTGCGCTCCTTCCCCTCCGGCAGCTTGGCAGCATCCTCTATTTCCCGCGGCGTATCGGACGCATCGACCTCTGTCTTTGTCTTTCTGATCGTCTTCCGGTACGTCCGGCGGATCACCGCATTCGGCGAAGGATCGAAGCGCTCGAGAATCCGCCCGAAGACACCTCCCGCCCCGGGCACATATTCCTTGTCATCGCTGTCGCTGATGAATTCCTCTTCGTCGCTGTTCTCCTTCGTCGGCCGGTAGAATGCCTTGACGAGCCGGTAAATCGCCAGCACGATTCCGATGATAATGATCGCAGCAACGACAAATCCGATCGCCACAGTCAGCGCATGGTACAGCGCTTCCAGCCACAGCGGCGTTTCCACTGTATCGGCGAACATTCCGCCTTCCGGCGTCATGCTTTCCTGGGGGGGCACTTCCTCGATCACGGTTTCTATCGGAGCTTCTTCGCCCCTCAGCGACGAGAGCCAGCGGATGAATGCCAGAATCCCGCGGCCGGCTGCCCGGACAGCTTTATCCAGCCCGAAGAAGGGCACGACCAGCATGACGGTCACCGTCAGCCCGAGATACCCCAACAGCATCAGGTTGTTGGTACGGCCGATATTCTTCGTCGGAATATTCTCGACTTCCCTGTTGACGGCAAGATAGGCTTCCAGGCTCGAAAAGTTCATGTAGATCAGGACAAAAATCACATACGCAAACGCCAGATAATAATTGACCCTGGTCATCAGACTGTTTTCGAGAAAAACTCCGAGGATATAAAATACCGCAAACAGAATCTCCGTCGCGAAGGTCGGAATCGTAAGAATCGTATCCCCGTCCTTGACTCTGCCGGCGATACGGATAATTATAATGATCACCGAAAGCAGCAGGAAGACGATTTTGGAAAGAAGATCCGGTGCAAAGAACACCGCTGGAACGGTCGAGGCGATGGAAATCAGGAGAAACAGACCGATTCCGCTCGTTTTTTCCTCCGCAAAGGCGCTGACCGCATACGGAATCAGGATCAGAAGTCCATAGAGGAAATAGGTCTCTCTCGTCTTTCCGAAAAGCGCCAGAAGTGTGGAAACGCCCGTCAGGACCGACACCAGGACCATCGCGCCGTGAAGCTGTCTGATCACTGCGATTACTTTTCTACGCAAAGCCCTTCACCTCCCATCTCAAATAGGAGAACGGGGCATCCTCCTCAATCCGCGAATCCATATTGTTATAAAGCGGCGTTACATACAGCGCGGAAGCAAAGCCCGAGAGCTCTGAAAAAGCCTCCTGAAGCGGTTTCTTCATGCTCGGGGAGATCAGAATATATCCTGCCTGTTCGAAATCCTGCTGCTTCATTTCTGCGCGGATCAGTTCGGCAAACTCGGTTTTTTCAGGCTTCAGATCGACACGCGCAAGCACACGGAAGATTTCCTCCGCCTGGGTCACGCCGTTTGCATCCATCCGCGGAAATTCCTCATGCGTCTCCACATCCCGCCCGTTCGTGACGAGCGTAACGGGAAAGCCTGTCCTGAGAAGCCGCTCCGCCAGGCTCGCCGCGATCCGCATGCTTTCCTCATGAAGCGGGCCGTGATGAATGACGGTCTCGTCCTCGAGATTCAGGAAGATCACGATTCTTCTCGTTGTCGTCGAGTTGTACTGGTTGACCATCAGGTCCCCTGTTTTGGCGCTCGCCTTCCAGTTGATCGTGTTCATCGGATCGGAAATGGTGTATTCCCGGATTCCGCGGAACTCGAAGGGGTCCGGAAGGATGAAATTTCTCGCCGCCATCTCTCCGATGAGCTTTTTCAGCGGCTGGTCGAAGGCGGAGGTATCCAGAAGGCGGGGATAGATATAGAATTCCGTGTCCTGCGGGAAGGACTTCACCATATGTACAGAATAAAACAGGTCCCCCGCCACCAGATCCGCCGAGCGGACCGGATAATAGCCTCTCCGGACCGCCTCAAAATCCAGGCGCCTCCTGACACGCTGGTAAAAAAGAACCGAGAAAATATCGTTCTTGTAATTCCGGTCGGACGTGCTCACGTTTTCCGAGCTGTTGAAAGAAATCCCCGAACCGCATTCAAATTTGGCATGCAGAAACGGAAGCGGCAGGAAATTACGGTTTTCCAGTCGCTCCTCCAATGTTCCTGATCCGCCCTCATGCGCGGAATGCGTGAGGAAACGGATACGGATCGCCAGCCCCTTGTCCCAGAATTTCTTGTACAGAATCCGCTGCAGGACATATAGAAGGAGCACGGAAAGGATAACGATTACAAGTACCATGATGCCTTTATCTTTCCCATTTTTCCGTCGGTACCGGCACGGATCCGAGGATCCTTGCGACCGCTTCTTTGTCGGCGTTTCGCTGTCCGCCGATATGCGAAAGCACCAGGCGGTGTGCAAGCACCGGAACCGCCACGGCTTTAATATCTTCCGGAACCACATAATCCCGGCCGTCGATATAGGCGTAGCTCTGCGCCGCATGCAGGAGCGCGATGGATCCTCTCGGACTGACGCCCGAAATGATGCCGCTGATCTGGCGGCTTTCCTGCGCAATCGAAGCAATATATTCCACCAGCTGCGGGTGTACATAGACTTCCCTCGAGGCTGCGCCCGCAGAAACAATCTCTTCGCCGCGCGCCACCGGGGAAAGCTCCTTTAAAGGCTCCATTTTCATAAAGCGGTTCAGGATCTGCACTTCCTCTTCCTGTGTCGGCTCGCCCATCGACAGCTTCATGAATAAGCGGTCCAGCTGCGCTTCCGGAAGCGGGAAGGTTCCGGTCGTCTCCACCGGGTTCTCCGTCGCGATGACAAAGAACGGCAGAGGAAGCGTCCGCGTTTCACCGTCGATCGTAACCTGCTTTTCCTCCATACACTCCAGAAGCGCCGACTGGGTTCTGGGCGTCGCGCGGTTGATCTCGTCCGCCAGCAGGATGTTCGTGAAAACCGGGCCTTTTTTGAAAACGAATTCATTCTCCTTCTGATGGAAGAAATTGAGGCCGGTCACATCGGAGGGCAGCAGATCCGGGGTAAACTGAATCCTTTGGAAACTGCTGTCGATCGAGCGTGCAAGCGACTTCGACAGAACTGTTTTCCCGGTGCCCGGCACGTCGTCCAGCAGGACATGGCCGCCTGAAATCAGCGAAGTCAGAATCAGCTTCACCGTCTCATCCTTGCCGATGATGACCTTCTTGATATTCTCTGTAATACTGGTGAACAACTCGCGCATAGATTTTGTCTCCTCATAAATATGATGATATTGGGTTCAAAAGGTATGTCCCGCCGGATCCTATCGTTTGGCTTAAAAGAACTGCTTCAGGCTCCGCCGAGGCGGAAGATAATACCGACAGCTGCCGAAAAAAGAATGAAAAAGATCGGATGCAGCTTTTTCACCTTCGGAATCCAGCGGGTTCCCGCAAGCACGACTGCTGCAAGCACAAGCAGCCGCCAGGCGAAGGAAAGATCGCTGAAAAGCCGGTAGATATCGTCCACTCTGAAGAAGCAAATCAGGATGATCGAGAGTCCCGCGGCGGCAATCAGTCCGAGGGATGCGGGCCTAAGTCCGTAGAATGCGGCGTCTACAAAACGGTTATTGCGGAATTTGGCCAGCACCGAAGCGATAATCAGAATGACCACAATCGAAGGGAAAATCAGTCCGATCGTCGCGATCACCCCGCCGAGAAGTCCGCCGAAAATCCCCAGCTGGCTGTAGCCTGTGGTATAGCCGACGTAGGTCGCCATGTTGACCCCTAAAGGTCCGGGCGTGCTTTCCGCAACGGCGATCATATCCGCAAGCTCCGCAGAGGTAAACCAGCCCGTCCTCACCGCCATTTCCTGCAGGAAGGGCACCGTCGCCATTCCGCCGCCGATACTGAAAAGGCCGGTTTTGAAAAATTCCCAGAAAAGCCGAAGATACAGCATTTACTTTCCCTCCTTCTTCCCGGCCGCTTTGATTTTCTTAAGCTGCAGCAGAATTCCGAGCGCTCCGGCCGCCACGACATAGATAATGGGCGACAGATTCAGGAAAACCGATGCCAGGAAAACCGCCGCGAAAATCAGCACCGTGAAGACGTCCACCAGCGCCTTTTTCCAGAGGCTCACGACAGCATTGATAATGAGGATACATACACAGACGCGGATGCCTGCAAAGGCATTCTGCACCCACGCGAGGTGGGAAAAGTTGCTGATCAGCGATGCGATGACAAGAATGATAATAATCGAAGGGAAAACCACGCCGAGTGTCGCCAGAATTCCGCCAAGATTGCCGCGCTCCTTCCTGCCGATAAAGGTGGCTGTATTGACGGCAATCACTCCGGGTGTGCACTGGCCGATCGCATAGTAATCCATCAGCTCTTCCTCGCTGGCCCAGTGCTTTTTATTGACAACCTCCCGCTGCAGGATCGGCAGCATTGCATAACCGCCGCCGAAGGTCATAACGCCGACCTTCGAAAAGGTCAGAAACAGATCAAGATAAATATTCATTCCGGCTCCAAATAATAAGACTTTTCTATTTTGTTTACTATACCACGATTCGCAGGAAAAAGTAAATAGAAAGAAAGCTGAATCCTTTTAATTTTGAACGGTTTCAGATGTTTTTCATAATTGCAATTTTACCCTGCCTGTGGTAAGATTAGCCGTGGGGCTTTACCGCCTCTTATCAGCAGACTTTTAAGAAAGGAGCATTCTTATGCAGGACGACAGTCGAGGGCGACGATGGAAAACCGAAGATGGTTTAAGGCATGCGCCCCTTCGTTTGCCGTCTCTTTAAGGGGTGCTTTCTGAAGCCGTCTCCGCCGCTCTCATTTTCTCGCCGGCTGCAAAGCCGTATAAAGAATGAAGCAGGAGGCTTTTTTATGAATGAAGAATACGAACAGGTCCATCAGGAACTGCTGGAACTGATCCGCAAGGATCTGTCACGCTCGGAGCTGCGTGAAAAGCTTGCGGACTACCATGATGCGGATATCGCGGACGTACTTTCCGAACTCGATTTCGAAGAACGCTACCGCGTGTACCGGGCACTCGGCACGGAACGCATCTCTGATGTTTTCTCTTACCTTGACGATGTCGAGGACTTCTTCCGGGAAATCGGTCTGGAGAAATCCGCCGACATTCTGGAAGAAATGGATGCCGACGACGCAGTCGATATCCTGGAAAAACTGCCCGAGGAATACCGGGAAATGCTCGTGAAGCGCATGGACGAGGATGCCCAGGAAGACATCCAGCTCATCACTTCCTATGACGACGACGAACTCGGCTCTCTGATGACCACCAATTTCATCGTCACGAAGCGCGGCTCCACTGTCAAGCAGGCGATGAAGGATCTCGTGTCGCAGTCGGACGAAAATGACAACATCAGCACCATTTATGTAGAAAACGACGACGGAACCTTCTACGGCGCAATCGACCTAAAGGCACTGATCCGTGCAAGGAAGGATACCGACCTCGAGGACATTATTACAACCTCCTATCCGTTCGTCAACGCACACGATAAAATTTCCGAGAACATCGAGCGTCTGCGTTCCTATTCCGAAGACTCCATCCCGGTCGTCGACGACCAGAACCATATCCTCGGCGTTATCACGGCATTCGACGTCGTCGAGGCGGTCGATGACGAACTCGGCGAAGACTACGCGAAATTCGCAGGTCTGACCGCAGAAGAGGATCTGAACGAGTCTCTCCTGCAGAGTATTAAGAAAAGAATCCCCTGGCTGATTACGCTTCTTGCCCTCGGACTCGTTGTCTCCACCGTTGTCGGCATCTTCGAAGGTGTCGTACAGCGGATCGCGCTGGTCGTCTCCTTCCAGTCGCTTGTTCTCGATATGGCCGGAAACGGCGGCACCCAGTCGCTCGCAGTTACGATCCGGGTGATCTCGGACGAAACCCTGACGTCAAAGCAGAAATTCGGTCTTGTCTTCAAGGAAGCCCGGGTCGGCCTCACCAATGGTCTGATTTTAGGCTCCGCGTCTTTCCTGCTTGTCGGCCTTTACACCATGATCGTAAAGGGACTGCCCGCGAGCCAGGCTTTCATGGTCTCTGCCTGCGTCGGAATCGCACTCCTCATTGCAATGACGATCAGCTCGCTTCTGGGCACGCTGATTCCGCAGTTTTTCAATAAAATCCATATTGATCCGGCAGTCGCCTCCGGTCCCCTGATTACCACGATCAACGACCTGATCGCCGTGATTACCTATTACGGAATTGTCTGGATCCTGCTCCTGAATATTCTGCACATGGGCACACCGGTGTAAGGACGCACTTTTTTGCCGGATTTACGGTATCATCAAACAAACAGCCGGATGGCGGCCGCCAAAAACAGGCCTCATCCGGCTTTTATAAAAACAACAGGAGGATTCTCAGCATGAAATCAACCCAGGTTTTTCTCACCCCTGCCGCCGGAAAAGCGCTGATCGCGAGGGCCCTTGTCCGCCGCCCGGATGTACAGGAAGCCCTTCAAAGCGCGTCTGTTTTTGTCATCGGAGGCACGACAAACGTATTTGCCGCAAACGCGCTTTTAAAGGAAGTCGGCGCCGATCCCTGCGTATCTTTCCCCGCCTTCCACCGGGGGGTCGCCCTGCCGCCGGGCGCTTCGCTTCAGAAAGCGGACCAGCTCGGGGACCTTCTGATCGAGAAGGGCGTCCCGCGCTTCACGCCTCCCCAGGATCTTCCCGAAGTCTGCGCGGCTCTTAAGGCCGGCGATGTGATCCTGAAGGGCGCGAATGCCCTGCACCTTCCGACCCATACCGCCGCGGTGCTCCTTGGGAATACAGAAAACGGCGGAACCGTTGTAGAGGCCTCGAAGGCCGTCCTTTCCCGGCGCGCGAAGCTGATCCTGCCGGTCGGCGTGGAAAAGCGCGTTGATACGCCGCTTCCGGAGCTCGAATCCCTGGTGAACGATCCGGAAGCCTCGGGTCTACGGCTCTTCATGGCTCCGGGAGAAGCCTTCACGGAGCTTGACGCGATCCGGCTCCTCTTTGGCGCTGATGCGAAAATCATCGCCTCCGGAGCCGTAAACGGCGGCGAAGGCGGTGTGTATCTTCAGATTTCGGGCGGCAACCAGGAAGAGATGCGCGAGCTGATCCGGGAAGTGAATAAAGAGCCGAAGGTTCTCTGCTGACAAAAGGGCTGCAGCATTTCAGAAAAGAATGCCGCAGCCCTTTGTATATTTCTGCCTGCGTTCAGCTTCGGGAAGCAGGCTTTCCCGCCAGGAGAATCATTCGTCTTTTTTCGGAGATGATTCCGTCTTTTTCGCTTCAGACCGGGAAGTATTTCATCTGCCAGGCCGAACCGAGAAGGAAGTACGCGCGGACGGTTGTCAGACGCTCGAGGAGCTTTTCGGAAGCGAGGCCGCAGATCTGCGCGATCGTTCTTCTCTCTTTCTTTACTTCAAGCTTTGAAAGGAGGCTCATCGCAGTTTCAAGGTCTCCGGGCGTCATGTACGGAAGCATCCGAGCGATCTTCCGGGCCGTCGCCCGATCGTTTCTCCCTTCATAAAGGTTCATCAGGTTTCTTTCTTCGCTGCTAAGCTGATTTCTATTCATCATTTTCAATTCCTCCGTTTTCTGATTTTTTGAACAGGTGTATTATTTCCAGACACTGGTTGTTTTTGTTACCAAGACGTATTATAATGATTTGGAGGAAAAGCTTCAATCATCAGCTTCTTACAGCCTGATGAAAAAAGCCACATTTTTAGACAATGTGTTCAGAAAAGGAGCAGTTGTATGAAAACTGACCCGCGCACCCGCTATACGAAATCCGTAATCCAGGAGTCTTTTCTTCAGCTCCTGCGCAAGAAACCGATGTCGAAGGTCACCGTCAGCGAGATCTGTCAGGTAGCAGAGATCAACCGCGGAACCTTCTACCGGTATTATCTGGACGTCTACGACCTCGGGGACCAGATGATGGACGAAGGCCTCGAACGCTTCCGGGCGCTTTTTGACCGCTCCTCGGAAAATGATTTTATCAGCGCGATGGCTGCAATGCTTCGCTACCTGAAAGAAGACCGGCAGCTTTTCTATATGCTGATGTCCGAAATGTCCAGCGAGAAAGTCCAGAGCTCGTTTTTTGAAAAAATTTTCATGATCGGTTTTGAACAGATAAAAAATCAGTTTCCGGAAGAAACACTGAACGAGACCCGGCTTCTGACCTTTATTTCAGGCGGTGCGGGCGCGCTTGTCCTGTACTGGCTGCGTTCCGACAATAACGAATCCGCTGAAGAGATGGCCAGGCTCATTAATGAGTATGCTTCCGTAGTGATCCGTCATGAAATCCAAAAAGCCGCGGATGCTTAAGCCGCTGCATAAAAAATAAATAGGAGGCGAAAGAGATGCTTAGACCGAAAACCGCCCCGATGGGCTGGAACAGCTGGGACTGCTACGGAGCGGCTGTTACCGAGAAAGAAGTACGCCAGAATGCGGATTTCATGGCGAAGTACCTGAAAAGATATGGATGGGAATACATCGTTGTCGACATTCAGTGGTACGAGCCCGGCGCTGTAAGCCACGAATACCGTCCTTTTGCGGACCTTGAGATGGATGAATACGGCCGCCTGCTCCCGGCGCCGAACCGTTTCCCGTCCGCGGCGGGCCAAAAAGGCTTCACCGAACTTGCCGCGTATGTTCACTCGCTCGGGCTGAAATTCGGCATCCATATCATGCGCGGTATTCCGCGTCAGGCCGTGCACAGAAACTGTCCTGTCCTCGGAACCGGGAAGACGGCCCGCGACGCGGCGCGCTTCAACAGCATCTGCATGTGGAACCCCGACATGTACGGTGTAAAGGACAACGAAGCCGGACGGGCATATTACAAATCCATTCTGGAGCTGTACGCCTCCTGGGGGGTCGATTTCATCAAATGCGACGATATCTGCCGGGAACTGCCGCATGAAGAGGCGGAGCTTCGGATGCTTGCAGACGCCGTCGAAAACTGCGGGCGGGGCATCATTCTTTCCCTTTCGCCGGGGCCCGCGCTTCTTGAGAAGGCCGAGCTTTACAAGGAAACAGCGAATATGTGGCGGATTACCGATGATTTCTGGGATGAATGGCCGCTCCTCTATGCCATGTTCGAGCGCGCGGAAAAATGGAGCATCCACGCCGGCGCAGGCCATTTCCCGGACGCCGACATGCTTCCGATCGGGCCGATCCGGCAGGATTACGATAAAAACACCCGGACGAAATTCACGGAAAACGAGCAGCTGACGATGATGAGTCTCTGGTCGATCATGCGCTCGCCGCTCATGATCGGCGGAGAGATGACCGGATTCGATGATTTCACGATGGGGCTTCTGACAAATGAGGATATTCTTAAGCTGCACAGGAATTCGAGAAGCGCCCGCCAGATTCTGAGAAGAACTGTGGCCGGAAATGAATGGATCGTCTGGAGCGCTGCTTCCTCGGAAGGCGGAAGCTATGTTGCCGTCTTTAATGCCGGAGAAGCTGACGGCGAGTTCTCCTTCCTGCTGTCGGAGCTGGAAATCGAGGCCGAAAGCGTCCGGGGAACCGAACTCTGGTCCGGGGAGCCTGTCGAATTCACAGGTTCCGTCACTGCCTGTGTCCCATCTCACGGAGCGAAGGTTTACTTCCTGCCGTAACGTGAGGCAGTTCCCGGGGACTGCCGCTGATCACAGCGGCGTCTCAAAAAAACGGCCCCGAAGTATTTTCGGGACCGTTTTTTTACTCTGAGAGGCTTTCCATCTCCTTCGCGACAGCCTCCTGGTATGCTTCCTCTTCCTCCGCATTTTTAGCGCGTGCCTTACGGATTTCTTCGTTGGACAGCTCCCGCGCATAAAGGAAGCGAAGCTTCGCCCGGGCTTTCTCTGTCTTCACCACAACCTGTGAAAAAGCCGGACCGATCTTAAGGAGCTTCAGCGCTTCTTCCGGCCGTAATGAATATCCGGCTCCTCGATCACGCGGTCCGCCGTATGGAAGAGGATCATCGTATGCAGAAGTTCCTCCCGGATCTTCTGCACCAGCTCAAGATCCGCCGGCAGCCAGTCGACGGAAAGGATGGTTTCAGCGTCGAGCCAGCGTGCGTCCTCGGCTTCAAGAAGCTTCAGCTCCCCCGACACAAGCCTGCACCAGAATACCTCCATCGTCAAATGAAAGTCCGGGTAATCATATTCGACAGTATCGATCTTCTCCCCGACAGAAATCACAGCCGCCAGTTCCTCGCGTATTTCCCTTAAGAGCGCCTCTTCTGCCGTTTCTCCCGCTTCAATCTTTCCGCCGGGGAATTCCCAGCCATCCTTCATCGCGCCATAGCCGCGCTGCGCGGCGAAAATGCGCGCTCCGTCCCGGATGACTGCCGCTGCGACATGAACCGTCTTTCTCATCAGCACTTCTCAAAGCGGATCATGTTCCATGATTTTGCCGGAAGAATGATTTCGCTTCCCGGCTCAATGTCGATCGGAAGTACGGCCTCGGGATTGGAAGCGGTATTCACCGCCTTCAGATCGTCCCCGGTCAAAACGCGCTGGCATACCGGGCGCAGGCCTTCATAGCCGGAGAGCTCAAGCTCCACGGAAACCTCCTCCTCGAGGGAACGGTTGACCGCAAACAGCGTCAGTGTATTGTCGTCGTTTTCGACAAGAATGCTCTCGACATAGGGAATCGCATCCTTGTCCCCCGCCGCATAGGATGCGCAGGAAACCTCTGTCTGAAGCGCTTTTCCGCGGCCGTTCACAGAAGCGTCGAGGAAGGGGAAGAAAATCGTCTGGGCCCAGGCTTTTCCGTTCGTTTCGGTCATGATCGGCGCAATGACGTTGACAAGCTGCGCAAGGCAGGCCATCTTCACGCGGTCGCAGTTCTTGAGAAGCGTGATCAGAAGGCAGCCGACGACCAGCGCGTCCTCCAGGTTGTACGCGTCTTCGAGGAGCGGCGGTGCGATCTGCCACTTCGGGATCTCCTTGTCCGCTTCATTTGAATGGAACCACACATTCCACTCGTCGAAGGAAAGATTCAGCGTCTTGTCGGAACCGAGCTCCGCCTTGATCTCGTCGCAGATTCCGGCCGTCACCTTAATGAAACGGTCCATATCCAGCGACTGGCCGAGGTAGGCCGGCGTATCGCCGTCCCGGTTCCCGTAATAGTTGTGCAGCGAGAGATAATCGATGTGTCTGTAGCACTCCCGAAGCACCGTGCGCTCCCAGCTGCCCCAGGTCGGCATCTGGACGTTGGAGGAGCCGCTTGCGACAAGCTCGATGGAGGGATCGACCCATTTCATGACCTTTGCGGTCTCGCAGGCTGTACGCGCATACTCTTCCGCCGTCTTGTGGCCGATCTGCCAGGGACCGTCCATCTCGTTTCCGAGGCACCAGACCTTGATATTGAACGGCTCTTCAAAGCCGTTTTGGCGGCGCAGGTTGGCGTAATAGGTGTCTGTCGTGCTGTTGCAGTATTCGACAAGACTGCGCGCCTCATCCGGCCCGCGGGTGCCGAGGTTCACAGCCATCATGACTTCGGTGCCTGCCCGCTTTGCCCATTCCTGGAACTCGTCAATGCCGACTTCGTTCGTTTCGACCGAGCTCCACGCAAGCTCCATTTTTTTCGGGCGCTTCTCTTTCGGGCCGGTTCCGTCCTCCCAGTTGTAGCCGGAGACAAAATTGCCGCCCGGATAGCGCACGATCGGAACCTTCAGGTCCCGCACAAGCTTCAGCACATCCTGCCTGAAGCCCATGTCATCTGCCGTTTCATGACCCGGCTCATAAATGCCTCCGTACACGGCGCGGCCGAGGTGCTCGATAAAAGATCCGAAAATCCGCTCCGGGACTTCAGAAATCACCCGTCCTTTTCCTGCCGCAATCTTAGCCTTCATTCTTCTTCCTCCCTGTATTCAATCACCCGGGAGCCGCCTGAAACCGCCTTCCGGGATTGTACGCATTCCTGAAATCTCCGTACGATAAGCATACAGAGATTTCCCAATGCTCGGATCACATTTCACGGGTCAGACAGCCGCCTGACCCGGATGTTCTGTACTCAGCAGACGTTTAAATACTGCAGATAGCGCTCATTCTCGGCTTTCTGGTCCTCCGGGCCTGCGCCGAAGAAGCGGACAATATCCTCCCGGGTCCTGTCAATCGTGTAGTGCTCCTCATATTCCAGATGAACCACCCGGAACGCCAGATACGCATGGTCCGTTTCCACATAGACCTCCAGCCAGGCGACAGGAAGCGAGCCCTGGCTGATCGGAATATTGTAGACGTGCAGATGCATCGGAAACTCTTCCCGC
This sequence comes from uncultured Lachnospiraceae bacterium, assembly GCA_947168905.1. Classification (GTDB taxonomy): domain Bacteria; phylum Bacillota; class Clostridia; order Lachnospirales; family Lachnospiraceae; genus UBA1267. Next base: position 9,387 of record CAMVNR010000010.1, on the reverse strand, counting down.
GAAAGGTGCAGCGCCTCCTGATACCGTTCTTCCCTGTTCCTATCGTACGCAAGGTAATCCGGATCGTTTTCCCGGCGCGGCGGATGATCCGGCTCGCCGATTTCGGGCGTCTTCAAGAGTTCCGGCGCGTCCCGGAATACAAGATGCGCCTTGACCCCGAGGTACGCCATCTTATAGCGCTCGTCGTCCCGGGGAAGCTCCGTCACATTGTACTTTGCTTCGATATAGCCCCGAAGCTCCGCCGTTGTATGCGGTTCCAGCACAAGGTTCCTGAGCTTTTCCTTCTCGCGTCTCCTGTTTTCTTTTGCCTGCTTCCTGTACCGGCCGTCCGCGCCGCTGTCCGAGGAAAGGTTCCCCATGACATGGACGGTGGTTTTCCTGAAAAGACCCAATCGATTCACCTCCGGAAAATTTCCTGAATACTCACTCCGATAAAATTTCCGCCTTTGCTTTTTCGAGCGCAGAAATCACCCGGTCGCAGTAGGCGTCAAAGTCCGGATCCTCTGTCTGAAGCTCCGGATGACTCATCATATAGCGCACCGATTCCGCAATTCCCTGATCCATCCGTGTTGTGCAGACAAAATCCGGAACGGCGCGTTTCAGTTTACTGTTGTCAAAAATCACGGAATTCGACTTGTCGCCGAGAAGACTTCCGAGGAAGCCGCCGCCCGGGCGGGTTTCTGCGAGGAACTCCGAGGAGACGTGGACAAATTTCGCGCTCACGCCCAGGGTGTCCGCCACCACCTGGTAGACCTGATTCCAGGTGACCAACTCATCGCTCGTGATATGGTAGGTCTCGCCGATCGCATGAATGTTTCCGAGAAGGCCGATGAAGCCCTTTGCGAAGTCCGAGCTGTGCGTCAGCACCCACAGAGAGGTCCCGTCGCCCGGAAGAATGACGGGCTTTCCGTCGAGCATTCTCTTAATGACGCTGTAAGCGTTCTTTCCTTCGACAGAAAGGGGAACATAGGTCTTTCCGTAGGTGTGGCTCGGACGGATCATCGTGACCGGGAAGTCGCACTCCCGGTACTTTTTCATAAAGAATTCCTCGACCTTGATCTTGTTCTGCGAGTACCGCCACAGCGGGTTTTTCATCGGGGTCGCTTCCGTAATGTATGGGCTTACGAGCGGGGTCTGGTACACCGACGCAGACGAAAAGGTCAAGTACTGCCGGCATTTCCCGTTAAAAAGCTCAAAGTCCCGCTCGGCCTGTTCTTCGGTGAAAACAATGAAATCGGCCACAGCGTCGAAGCACAGGTCCCGAATCTCTTCCCGGACGGTTGTAGCGCCCGCTTCCGTATTGATATCCGCAGTGATATAACGCACATCACCCGAAAGACCATGATTTCGGTTTCCGCGGTTGACAAGGTATACGGTATCTCCGCGAAGGAGCAGTTTTTCTGTAATGTATTTACTGATATTCCCGGTGCCGCCGATAAACAGATATTTCATAAAGCCCTCCTTCTGCTCCGGTTTTTACAGACTTCTTGCCGCCTCTACTACCCATTTCAGCCGCTCCCACGGAAGCTTCGTGCTGATTGTGCAGTCGCCGCCGATCATGAATCCGAGCTTTCCGTGATCGAGAATCATATTGCGCGTGTACTCCTGCAGCTCCTCTTTGGTTCCGTGATAGAGAATGCCTTCCTCATGATGCTCGTCCCAGAGCGTCTTGAAGCCGCCCAGAGACGTCTTGTTTCCGAAGAGCCCCCTGCCTTCCTCGAGGCTCACTTCCTCCACATGAACCGCCCAGTTCACCGCCTTCACGGGATAATCCTTCCAGAGCGCCAGATTGTTCTTGTCGCCCGCCCAGCCGCAGCAGTGCAGGATGTTATTGTCGGACCAGCGGTTCGCGTGTTCGAGAACATACAGCTCCGACGGCGACACATATTTGTGGTATTCCTCAGGCGTAAAGCGGTCCCATTCTCCGCCCTGCACCGGGAAGTAAATACCGTCGCAGCCCGCTTCACGGATCAGAAGCTCGGAAAGAAGCGCCTGGTCCTGGGCGATCACATCGAGCGCGTACAGCACCGCGTTCGGATCCTCCTTCAGACATTCCATCACAAATGCATCGTCTGTTGCGAAACGGATCGCGGAGAACGGAGCGAAAACATTGTAGAAAATGCAGCGCTCGCTGCCGATTTCCTCAACGAGCCTTTTCGCGCGCCAGACCTGGTCCATAATATACGGATGGTCTTTCCCGATCGGCGCAAGCTTGTACCAGTCTTCGCATTTCTGCACATTGTACGACAGCGGATAGGCGAAAAATCCATCCGACATAACCTTCATGAAGTCCAGATCCGTCTCACGGTAATACTTCAGGTGCGCCTGGACACAGTCCTCGCCGTGTGCCTCTTTCCCTCCGAAATGGAACCAGAACCCGCAGGGTACGTGATCCACCGGAAGCTTGTTCATTGCGTTTAGTACGCGTGTTCGTTTGTCCATAGGATCCCTCCTTTATTTCTTTCCCTGCCTTTATCCGCTTCGCAGGGTTATGATTCAGACGCTGCGCGGATCCTTCCCGAGCCGGAAGGCTTCCATCATATTGCTCGTCAGGCTGATATCTGCCGAACGGTCCTGCATATCAGCCCGGTTCACCCACTCCGCGACAGAAAGCTCGTCTTCCTGAAGCGTAATCGTATCATCCCCGTCAAGGTCGCAGAAAAAGCCGAAAAGAAGCGTCGACGTGAACGGCCAGGGTTGGTTTTTCCACGCGGTAATGTTCTTCACCCGAAGCCCGACTTCCTCCATGACTTCGCGCCGCACACAGTCTTCCGGCGTCTCGCCGATCTCGATATAGCCCGCGACAAGCGCATAGGTGGCCTTCGGGTTATGGGTGGAGTTCGGGAAATGCGACGGCGCATATTTCGTCAGAAGAATCCGTTCGCCGTCCCTCACCGCCACGATCACGCTCGGACAGATCTGCGGGAAATACATTTCACCGCAGGCGGGACAGTGCATCATCCGCTCCGAAGGGGCGTGCTCAAGCTTCTGCCCGCAGGCGCCGCAGAAACGGGTCCTCCGGTACCAGGCAAAGAGCTGCTGCCCGACCGAGGCCGCAAAAGCAGACGGAAGAGGCTTTGTAACGCGAAGATAGCGGAGGCTTTTCCAGTCATAGCTCCCGAAGGGTGAAACCTCCCGTTCAGTCAGCGCAAAAAAACGCGCCCTGTCTACAGAAAAAAGATAGCGAAATTCCGAAAGCTCGGGTACAGGCTCCCCGTCCCTGTCTTCCTGACGAAAGGCCTCCATCGCTTCACCGACCGTCGGAACCACGATTTTCCCTTCCGATTCCCCGAGGAGCACCGCGTCTTTCCTGCAGCCGATAAAGCAATCTTCTTTTCTTGCTTCATACGGAAAATATTCATTATGAAACTTTGCCGGACTGATCTCATGAAGCATCATCTGTTAAGCCTCCGGTTTCTTCATCGTTTTAACGACCAGTGACGAGAGAACCGTCAGCGCGGTAACAATTCCGGCTGCAAGATACGCCATCCGGTAGCTTCCCGTCGTATCAAAGACCGCGTTTCCGAAAAACGGCGCGATGCAGCCGCCGAGATTCCCGACCGCCATCAGAAGCCCCGCAAGCGCCGTATAATCCCGGTTTCCGAAGACTGCCTGCGTCATTAAGGGGAATGCGACCGTCCCGGCCGCACAGCCGACCGAAGCGCCGATGACAATCATCAGGTGCATCGCCCTCAGCGACGCAAAATACATTCCCGCGAGTCCGACGCCGAGCATGACAAGCGCAATCACAAGCGCTTTTTTCATGCCGAGACGGTCAAACATCTCCCCGAGAAGAATTTTCCCGAGACTCACGCCGCCAAGGTACACCGCATTTACCAGCGCCGCATAGGTGGCGGTATAGCCGCAGTCCGATACATTTGTAACGATACTCGATGAGAGGACGCTGGTCGCGAAGCCGATCGCGAGCGCCGAATACAGCAGAAGGTACAGGTTTTTCGAACGCAGCGCCTCTACCCAGCTGGATCCGTAAATCTGCTCATGGAAAAAGCGTCCGTCGGCGCCGGGCTTCTCCCCGTAGGGCAGGAGTCCGCAGTCGGCGGGTTTTTCCTTCAGCAGGAACCAGACAATCGGAATCGCGACAGCCGCGATGACGATGCCGTAAATCCGGTAAACCGCCGCGTAGCCCATTTTCTCGATCAAAACGCCGCCGAGCGCATTGAAAATCATTCCGCCGAGGCCGGAACCCATAAAGGCAATTCCGGTCACGAGGCCGCGCTTTTCCTCAAACCAGTTCGCGATAATGACCGTAAATGCCTGGAAGCACAGGAAGGGGCAGCAGGCGCCGATGATAATAAACAAAAGATAAAACACCGGCAGATGACGGGCAAAAGAGAGCAGAAAATACGCTGCCGGCTGGATCAGCACCGCGATTTTCATGATGCCGAGCACCTTCAGCTTCCTGTAGATCCTTCCTGTGAGCACCGAGCCCGCCATCTGCATGATATACATCAGGGTCAGTCCGATGCTGAAGGTTTTCCGCTGCCATCCGAACTTCTCCGTTACCGGAATAATGTACAGGGTAAAGCAGTTATGCGAAATCCCGAAGCAGACCGCCATGACGACAAGCGCCAGGATCACCATGGTCCAGCCGTAATAGATCCCGTGTTTTTCCAAAATCCGTTTCAAAATAGGTTCCTCACCCGGCACAGGAGCTTACCTCCCGCCGGTCAAAAATAAAGCTGGTTGTTATATTTCGTCGGCAGCCCCTCCATGAGAAGATGCCCGTCGTTTCCAAGCGTCAGCACCTGCGGAATGACATATCCGTTCTCCGGGCTGAAGTCGATCACCGTCAGTCCCGAATGGCTGAAATTGAACTTTTCGCAGATCTCGGGGTACGGAATGTCCAGGACCGATGAGAGGAAGGTTACGCCGAAGCCGTGGTGCGCAAAGAGCGCGACCCGCCGGTTGTTCGGGACCTCGTTTCTGTAGCGCCCCTTTTCCTCCTCCCAGACATAGCCCTGGCGGGCCAGAAATTCCCGGGTATGGTTCCGAATCCGAAGATACCCCTCCGGAATCGTCGTCTCCTGAAGCATGGGATGTGTATACCACATTTCCCCGAGCTTTTTGATTTCTTTTGAGGTAAAGAGCTCTTTGATCTGCGGAAGAGCAAAGCCCCAGGTCCTGCCGCCCTTTCCGTCCGGAAGCGACATCTGTTCCCAGGCGTGCGATTCATTCGTCCAGTCCAGGATCGTCGCGTCCATCTTGAGGATTTCACGTGTCGGGACCGAGGTCTCGATCGCCCGGGTGGAGCTTGATACATAGATTTCATCGAGGCCGTAGCGCGAAAGCCTCTTCGCGATGGCTTCCGCCTGCCTGTGCCCAAGAGGTGTCAGTTCATCCGGATCATAGGTCGGATCTCCGTGCCGTACAAAAAAGAGTAACATTCTGTTTTCTCCGTATTTATCTGTTTAATACGCCCGGTATCTGGGCCTCGTTTCATAGTGGTATTCGATCAGGTTTCCCATAACTTCATATCCGAGCTTCCGGTACAGGGAAAACGCGGGCAGATTGTCGCTGAAAATATTCAGTCTCGCCTTCTCATAGCCCTGTTCCTGCAGCCGGTACAGCACTTCCTTAAGAAGCCCGTAAGTCACTCCGCGGCGGCGGTACTTTGCACAACAGCAGATGTTTTCCGTCGCCGCCGTTTCCCGGTCAAGCCTGTAGGTCATCACTGTCGATACCAGCCCTTCCCCGTCTTCGGCGAAATACACTTTCCCGCCGTGATCGAGGAGGAAGGCGATATCCTCTTCGCTGTCGGGCATATTTCCGAAGGCTTCCATAGAAAGGCTCCGGTAGGCTTCCGGATCCCAGTGGTCGTCGGAAGTATAATAACCCAGCCGGGAAAGGTCGGGACCGCCGTCCTCATCCTCCCCGTCAAAAGCCGTATCCCGCGGGTTAAGCACCTGGATCATATTCTTCAGGAAGCCTTTGAATTTCTCCTGAAATCCTCCGCTCTTCCGGCCTTCCGAGAACGCGATGCCCTTCCCGCGCGAAAGATCCGAAAGGTCCGTAAGGGAGCGCTCCATCCGGGTCATCAGCTGTTTTGGCTGGAAGCCTTCCTCCATCAGAAATTCCTGGTAGGCGAGCGCTCCCGCATCGCCGAAGATCTGCAGGATGATCCGGTTCTCCGGGTTTTTTTCCTGCAGCTCTTCCGTGCATTTTTTCAGGTGCTCCAGCAGTTTTTCCGAGACCTCGATCTCTCCTGGCCCGGGAAGCGCCTGAAAGACGCCCTTCAGGAAGCACGGAAGTTCGCTTTGCTTCCCCGGAAAAAGCGCTGCAGCCGTTTCGTCTTTTTTCGCAGTTCCCGGTTCCGGTATCCGTTCCGTAAAGCTCGAAGTCTTCAGGAGATAGGCCGCGCCCAGAAAATCCTCTTCTTCCGAAAACGCCAGAACCGCCGTGTCCCGCAGCAGATTTCCCTGGGACATCAGGTCTTCGGCCATCCCGGGATTCATGCTTCGGACTTTCAGTAAATCTGCGGTTTCATAGCTTCGGATAATCATCAGCGTAAATTCTCATTCCCTTTCCGGTAGAATTCCACCCGCTTGTCGATCTCGCTGTAATCGATCTCGCCGGTTGCCAGGAATTTTTCCAGCACATCCAGCGTCGGGATTCCTGCGCGCCCGCCGATCCTCGTACACTTGATGGCGGAAGTGGCGCTCGCATAGAGCGCACAGTCGCGGACGGATTTTCCCTTGGTGACCATCGCGGCGAAGGCGCCGTGGAAAATATCGCCCGCGCCGACCGTATCGATCACGTCCACTTTAAAGGCCGGAAGGGTGAAGAAGCCCTCGTCGTCCAGGCCGATCAGGCCGCGCTCGCCGAAGGTGAAAAGCACCGCCTTCGGGCCCATTTCGCGGACCTTCCGGCACTCCTCTTCCAGGTTTTCAAGGCCTTTTTCCTTCGCGCCGGGGAACATCCCGTCGAAGCAGAATTCGGATGCGATGAAATAGTCAATGAGCGGAATCACCTCATAGATTCCGTCGAAAAATCCGCCGCAGTCGATCAGGACCTCGATCCCGTTCTTCCGTGCTTCCCGGGCCGCGTCAAGCGCGAGCCCCCGCCATCCCGAAATGAACAGAAGCTTCGACTGCTTCAAAAGTTCCCAGTCGACTTCATCCGCGCTCATCATCTCCACGTCGCCGTTCTTAAACAGGAAGGTCCGTGTCATCGACTTCTTTTCGGCGAGGACGACATCCAGAGACGTTGTCTTTCCCTCCCGGATCAGGAAGTTGGAGACGTTGATTCCGTGACGCACAAAGTCATTGTACTGCATCTTTCCATAGTCGTCCGATCCGACGGTTCCGCTCAGCGTACATTTCGCGCCGAGCCGCGCCGCTGCGACCATGCCCGAACTCACCGGTCCGCCGCCCTGCCAGGACAGGTCGGTCACCCTCGTTCCGTGGTTCAGTTCCGGCATTTCATCGATGCAGACATTCAGGTCCAGACATCCCGACTCGATTCCGAAAATGTCATATTTTTTCATCTTGCCCTCCTCTCGCAAGAACAGATAAGGGGTGTCCGTAGGACAGAGGCGTTCCGTCAAGCTGCGTTGCCTGTCCTCCCGCTTCCTTCACGATCAGAGAGCCTGCCGCATAATCCCAGGGCGACAGCTGCATTTCGAAGAAGAGCTCCGCCCTTCCGGCTGCCACCATACACAGATCATAAGCCGCACTCCCGAAGCGGCGGACATCAAGTGCCCTGTTGAATAAATTAATTAAAAGCTCGAAGCTTTTTTTCGCAAGCTCAGGATAATAGGGAGAGGTTCCGAAGAGAATGATGCTCTCCGAGAGCGGTTTGCCGGATACATGAATCGGCTGTCCGTTCAGGAAGGCGCCCTGTCCTTTCTGTGCAGTAAACAGTTCCGACAGGTACGGGTTGTAAATCGCCGCGTATACCGGTTCCGCATCCAGAAGAAGTCCGATCGATACGGTGGAACAGTGCATGTCCCGGATGAAATTCGTCGTTCCGTCGATCGGATCGACGATAAAGCTGTAGCCTTTCTGAATCTCCCTGTGCACATCCTCCTCTTCCCCGACGAAAACCGCCTCGGGAAGGATCTCCAGAAGCCGCTTCTTCAGCATTTCCTGAACAGCCTTATCATAAGAGGTGACAAAATTCGCATGACCGGTCTTTTCTTCGACGGTCTCGGTATTCCGGTCCGCGTTCATGATAATTTCGCCCGCAGCCAGAATTGCGGCGTTGATTCCTTCGGTGATTGTTTTGTCCAGCATTTTTCCTCTCACTTTTCTGAAAAACGACTCTGTCTTATAATAAGACGCCGGAAACGGGTACGGGCAGTCTCTCTTTCCAAGGGGAATTACAGGAGCGGTCCGTAGGCTCCTTTTTTCCGGTATCTTTCCCCCATCACCTCTTTCTCACGGTATTCGCGGAGCTCATCGATCGGGAAGGAGGCGATATAGATGCCCGGCTGTTCTCCGGCTTCAAGGACCTTCATGTCCCTCGAGCCCGCCTCCTCCTCGCGCCAGGCGATTCCGTCAAAGCCGATGGAGTGTCCGTTGCAGTCCGGCTGGCCATAGGGATAATTGCAGCAGGCGATCGCGAGCTCGTTCCGGTAGGCGTCCGAACGAAGCGCCGCCATCCGATTCTGTTCCAGCGGGCAGGCGTTTGGCATCAGAATCAGCTCCGCGCCCATCAGTCCGAGGATCCGCGCGCTCTCCGGGAATTCCCGGTCAAAGCAGATCATCGAGCCTACACGCACCGGTCCCTGGTTGGTCTCAAGCTCTCTTACGATGAATTCCTCCCCGGACTCGAGCCGCGCCTCGTCAGCGAAGTCACAGGTATGGACCTTCGAATATTTATAAACCTTATTTCCGTCTTTATCGTACAGAACGATCGTATTCTTCGGCTTTCCGTCCGTCTTTTCAAGGAAGGTGATTCCAACGGCGATCCCCGAAAACCGCGCGATGTTCCTAAAGGCTCTGACAAAATCACTGTCCTCTGTGATCGAAAGGGCATCAAGCTCTTCTTTTTCCTCCGGGATACGGTATCCCGTGTTCCACATTTCCGGGAAAAGGGCAATGTCCGCCCCCATCTGCCGGGCGCGTTTTACTGCGCCGAGCCCGGTTCTTAAGTTATTGTCCTGAACAGCTGAAGGCATCAGCTGCAGAAACGCTACTCTTAATGTTTTCATTTCATGCCCTTTCGAATATGACTGTTAACCAACTTCCTGCGGACAGTTTTCCTTAACAAAGGCTCATTTGTTTCATCATAGCACGAAAGAAGCGCTTTTTCAACGATAAAGCACTTCTTTCTGTCTTCGTTTCTCCGCCTTTTGGGGAATGCCTTTCCGAGTTAGCGTAAAGTTTTTGTAGGATAAGGTATAGAAAAAGAGTACCACCTTGTGAT
>CAMVNR010000009.1 GCA_947168905.1 uncultured Lachnospiraceae bacterium | reverse complement strand
CGACAGCGATGTCCGCGCCGGATTCGCCGGGCGTTTTCAGGATGCCAAGAGAGATGGGGTTGCAGCTCATAATAAATTTCGCGCCGGCGCCGTGGACAAGGCCGGAGAGCGCATCCGCATCTTCAATACAACCGTAGAAATTCGGCTGCTGAAGAAGAAAACAGGAAACATCTTCCGACAGGAGCTTCTGAAGCGCCTCGGGATCCGTGACGCCGTCCTTTTCGGGAACGAGTTCTACAGTTACATTTCTTCCGAAGCTGTAGGTGCGGATAACAGAAATGATTTTCGGATCCGCACATGAGGACAAAAGGATTCTGCTCCGCTTCCGGTCGCGGCACATTTCGCAGGCCTCGGCAGCGGCAGTTGCGCCGTCATAAACCCCGGCATTGGAAACCGGCAGGCCCGTAAGCTCGGCGATTTCGGTCTGATATTCAAAAATCGACTGCAGGACGCCCTGGCTGATTTCTGCCTGGTAGGGCGTATATGCTGTGCGGAACTCTTCCTTTCCTGTCACCTCCGATACAATCGCGGGAATATAGTGCCTGTAGGCGCCTGCACCGCGAAGGACCGTCCGGTAGACGTGGTTTTTTGCCGCGAGACTGAAGACTCTTTGGCGGACCTCAAATTCTGAGGCGCCGGAAGGAATGTCCGGAAGGGTCTTCAGCTTCAGTTTTTCCGGAATGCAGGCGTACAGCTCGTTAAAGCTATGAAATCCGCAGCTTTGAAGCATCTCCTGCTGTTCTTCCGGTGTGTTCGGGACGTAAGTGCCCATACTGTTCCTCCTTAGCTTCCGGCTTTTCAGCCTTCTTCTTCGACAAATGCAGCGTAGGCATCCGCATCCAGAAGGTCTTCGGTATCCGTGATGTCAGTGACCCGTACAAACCATGCGTCATACGGGGATTCATTCATCATTTCGGGAGCGTCCGCAAGGGCTTCGTTGACTTCGGCCACCGTTCCGGTGACAGGCGCATTGACATCCGAGACGGCTTTGACGGATTCCACGTCTGCGAATGCGGTGCCGGCTTCGATGGTGTCGCCGGCAACAGGAAGATTGACGAAGACGAGGTCGCCCAGCTGGTCCTGCGCATAATCGGTGATCCCGATGAGAGCCGTGCTTTCATCTTCAAATCTGACCCATTCGTGGGTTTTGGTGTACTTGAGTTCATTCGGGAAATTCATGTTTCTCCTCCGTTCTTTTTGATTTTTATTGTAAATTCAACGGTTTATTTCTTGTAAAAGGGCATCCGTACGACTTCTGCTTCGACGCGCCGCCCGCGGACATCGACTTCGACACGGGTGCCGATTTTGCGGTAATCCCTCTCCAGGATTGCCATGGCGAGAGGGCAGCCAAGGTAAGGACAATGGGTTCCGGAAGTGGTCTGCCCGATGATTCTTCCGTCCGCATATACGTCCTGATGTTCTCTGATGATGCCCTTTCCGACTGCCTTCAGTCCGACGCGGCGCATCTTCGGGGTTCCCATGGCTTCCAGCGAAGCTTTTCCGATAAAATCAGGCTTATCCATTTTGACAAAGATTCCGAGACCGGCGGTCAGCGGTGAAATGGTATCGCTGAGTTCGTGACCGTAGAGAGGCATGGAGGCCTCGAGCCGCAGGGTGTCCCGGGCGCCGAGGCCGCAGGGAATCAGCCCCTCCTCTTCTCCGGCCCGTAAAAGAAGCTCCCAGAGTTTTTCGGTATCGGCGGCAGCGGTATACAGCTCAAAGCCGTCCGATCCGGTATAGCCGGTCCGGGAAACGATTGCGTTTATTCCTCCGACGGATCTGTCAAAGCAGGCGGTGTAGTTCTTTTCTGGAATGTTTTCTTCAGAGGTGAGCTTTTTCAGGATTTTTTCCGCAACGGGACCCTGAAGCGCAATCTGCCCGTAGTCGTCGGAAACATCGGAAGCTTTCACATTTCCCGAGAGATGGGCGCGAATCCACGCATAATCCTTTTCCCGGTTGGAAGCGTTGACCACGATAAAATAATGGTCATCGCGAACTTTGTAAACGATCAGATCGTCCACGGTTCCTCCGTTTTCATTGCACATCGGACTGTAGCGTGCCTGTCCGTCATCCATTTCAGTGTAATCATTGGTCAGAAGCATGTTCAGGTTTTTGACGGCATCCGGGCCTTCAAGCAGGATTTCACCCATATGGGAAACGTCAAACAGTCCGCAGGCCGTACGAACGGCCATATGCTCCTTAATGACGCCGGTTTTATACTGCACCGGCATTTCAAAACCGCCGAATTCCACCATTTTTCCCCCGGCACGAAGGTGCGCATTATAAAGGGGAGTGCGTTTCAGTTCCATGTTGCCTCCTTTACGGATTTTAGTTTGCGCCGTTTTCTGTGCGATCCTTTCCACGCAAAAAGGCACACAGAAAGCCGGCATGAATGCCAGTATCTGTGTGCCCTGTCATATACCTGAAAGATTCGGCAGCATTGATGCATGCTTTGCTTCTTCGGTGTGAAATCACTTTCCAGGGATGCGTCCGAGCCCGGTACTTTTACCTGAGAGTTTGCAGTTGCCCCTTCGGTTCCCGAACGGTTCCATTCGGGTCTCTCCCGGACTCTTCCTCCGCAGTTCAATTCTATCAGATTCGGTACGAAAAGTCAAAGCCTATTTCTCCCGGGTTTCGCGCACCAAAAAATGTGTTCAAATTCCTCATTCCCCTCTGTGTGTGAAAGTCTGCTTGTGTTTCATGCAATGTTGTAGTATAATATTACAGATTATAGCCATATGAAGACATGACAGGAACCGGGTATAAATGAAAAAGACAGGAATTAAGAAAGAGCGGCATCTGATCTATAACACCCTGATGACTATTACCTGCTTTACGCTGATTGTGTGCGCGGCAGTTTCGATCATCATCTATACGACGCCGTTGTATTATATGATGGTGAAGATCCTGAACGTTCCCGAAAAGACAGGAATCAGTTTTGAGGTCTGTAAAAGGAATTACGATGCCCTGATTTGGTACAACTGTTTTTGGGGACCGAAAAAGCTTGTGTTTCCGGATTTTATCATGTCGGAGCACGGAGAAATTCATTTCATGGAAGTCCGGCGGATTTTCGTATTTATGCAGTACGCAGCGATCGGAAGTCTCGCGGCGGTACTTCTCGGACATTTTCTGTACGGAAAGAAGCACCGTGCGTACGGCTTCCTTCCGGCAGTGATCGTGCTTGCACTTCTTGTTGTCGCCATTGTCGGCGGCGGACTGCTGTTTGACTGGGACCGGACCTTTATTCTGATGCATAAGATCCTTTTCAGCAACGACTACTGGATTTTTGACCCGGCAGCGGATCCGGTGATTAATATCCTTCCGGATACGGTATTTCTCGCGGCGGGTGCCGGAATCATTGTGCTGATAGCGGCAGGACTTTTGATCGCAGGTCTCCTTTGGCGGAAACATAAAAAGGAGGCGGCGTGAGCAGGATTTTTTATCTGATCGGGAAAAGTTCGACCGGAAAGGACTCCGTCCTGGCGGCGCTTTTAAAAGATCCGGGACTCCATCTAAAAGAAATTGTTCAGTATACGACCCGTCCGATCCGCGACGGAGAAAAAGAGGGCCGGGAGTACCATTTCATCACAATGGAGGAGTCTGAGGCGCTTGAAAAAGAAGGCCGGGTGGTCGAAGAACGCGTTTATCAGACGGTTCACGGACCCTGGAAGTATCTGTTCGTTGATGACGGCCAGATCGGGGACTGCGGCGAAGACTTTATCGCTGTCGGGACAGTCGAGTCCTATACGAAGGTCAGGGATTATTTCGGAGCAGAAACCGTCATCCCGATCTATCTTTATGTGGAGACCGGAGAGCGCCTGCAGCGGGCGCTTACGCGGGAGCGCAGTCATGATCACCCGAAATACGCGGAGATGTGCCGGCGCTTCTTAGCGGATGAACAGGATTTTTCCGAGGAAAAACTGCGGGATGCCGGGCTTCTGGATGACCAGGGGCAGGTTAAAAACAGCTTTGAGAACGTGGATTTTGACACAGTCCTTGAAAAGATCAGGGAGTTTATCATCAGTGAGTGAAGAAAAGTCCGAAGCAAAACTGAAACAGACGCTCCTTTCCATCGCCCGGAACAATAAAGCGGCACAGGCGTATATTCTGGAGGGCAAAGACGCAAAAGAACTCCTTGATGCCGCGAAAAGCTTTGCAAAAGCGCTCGGGACTTCGGATGCGGATACCATTTTTCCGGAAAGAGAAAAGCCGCACCTTCTCAGTGTGGCCGATATCCGTGCGGGAATCGTCGGATCGGTCAGCATCCGCCCCTACGACAGCCCCTATAAGGTCTATATTGTCGAGCACGCATCAGAGATGAACGTTCAGGCGCAGAATGCGCTTCTTAAGACGCTGGAGGAACCGCCGGAATATGTAATCATCCTGCTCCTTACCGATAATTCGGAGCTGTTTCTGCCGACAGTTCTTTCCCGCTGTGTGAAGCTTTCGGAAGAGGAAAGCGAAAATGGAGCGGAAGAAGACCGGGAAGAGCTTCTGAGAGCGGCACAGCTGACAGACGAGGTGTTTCAGAATGCCGCTTCCCTGAATACAGAAAAAGTCCTTCAGTACACAGCGGAATTCGTGAAACTGAAAGCGCTCGGGACGGGAATTCTTGACCGTTTCCTTTCCTGGTACAGGGATATTCTGCTCTGCAAAATGGGGGGCAGTCTGTCCGGGGATACGTCGGAAAAGAGAAGGAACGCCGCGTTCTATCTTTCCGGAAAGATGAGCTTTGAGGGGATCAACAGATGTATCACAGCCGTCCAGGATACCAGAAAACGCCTGGAGGCGAATGTTAATACGGAAATGTGCTTTGAGGTGCTTCTGATGGAGCTTCTGAAAGCGCTTGAAAGACCGGCAGAGCGCCGGTGAAACGAGGTAATACGGATGGTGACAGTTATTGGAGTAAAATTCCGGCACCAGTGCAAATGTTATTATTTTGATCCGAGGGGAGAAGAGCTCCGCCGCGGAGATTCAGTCATTGTAGAGACGGCCCAGGGCGTCGAATTCGCCCAGGTGGTCATTCCGAATACAGAAATTGAAGAAGAGAAGGTTGTCGGGGAGCTCCGGCCGATCTTACGAATTGCGGACGAGGACGACTTTGACCAGCTGAAGCTGAATCGCAAGAATGAACAGGACGCGATCAGAATCTGCAGGCAGAGAATCGCCGAACACGGACTGGCGATGAAACTGATCCGTTCGGAGTATGCCTTTGACCGCTCGAAACTGACGTTTTTCTTTACTGCGGACGGCAGAGTCGATTTCAGGGAGCTTGTCAAGGATCTGGCAGGCATTTTCCGTACGAGGATCGAGTTAAGACAGGTCGGCGTGCGGGATGAGACGCGCCTTCTCGGCGGAATCGGCATCTGCGGGAGAGAGCTTTGCTGCGCCACATGGTTAAATGACTTTGTGCCGGTATCGATCAAGATGGCAAAGGAGCAGAATCTCTCGCTGAACTCAGCCAAGATTTCCGGTATCTGCGGAAGGCTGATGTGCTGCCTGAAAAACGAAGAAGACACGTATGAATACCTGAATTCAAAGCTGCCTTCCGTGAACCAGTATGTCAGAACGATCGACGGAAACTCCGGCATCGTGGCTTCGGTCGATGTGCTCAGACAGAAGGTATCGGTGGTTTTGAACAGCGAAAAGGACGACGACAAGGAAATCCGGGAATACGCTGCAGATGAGCTTAAGTTTGGCTCCGGAAGGCGCCGCGAGGAAGAGAACGGCCCGGAGGACGCTGGTGAGTCGGAGAATGCTTCGAAGGAGAAGCGGCAGGCAGCGGAGGAGAACCGCGAGAAGCCGCGGAAGCAGGGAAATAACCGCCCGCAGCGTTCGCAGGAGAAAAACCGCGGGAATGAAGGCGGCGAAGAAAACGGACAGAATCAGAATCGGCGGAAAGGCTCCGGCGGTGAACGCAGATTTGATAAAAAGAACAAACAGAACCGTCAAAAGGAACCGAAAAATGATACTCCGTGAACATGAACGGATTGATGATTTAATGAGGCGCGGCTATCGGATCATACAGAACGAGCAGAAATTCTGTTTTGGCGTCGATGCGGCGCTTCTTGCATGGTTCGCCGAGGTACGGCCGGGCGAGCGCGTGATGGATCTCTGCTCCGGAACAGGCGTGGTAGCCATTCTGATGGATGCGAGGAATGCCTGCGGCGATTATACCGGCCTGGAAATCCAGGAAGACATGGTCGAGATGGCTTCAAGATCCGTTCTCCTGAATCAGGCGGAAGACCATATCCGCATGGTCCAGGGAGATGTGAAGGAAGCCTCCTCACTGTTTCCGAAGGGAAGCTTCGACGTCGTCACGGTCAATCCGCCGTATATGAAGCATAATGTCGGACTCATCAGTCCGAAGAAAAGCATTGCGATTGCCCGGGCGGAGATCCTGCTGGAGCTCTCGGATGTCTTAAGAGAAAGCGCGAAGCTGTTAAGAACCGGCGGCAGGTTCTATATGATCCACCGGCCGGGACGGCTGCCGGAGATCCTGCGGCTGATGCAGGAAAACAGTCTGCAGCCGGAGCGGA
The DNA here is from genome assembly GCA_947168905.1 of uncultured Lachnospiraceae bacterium. Classification (GTDB taxonomy): domain Bacteria; phylum Bacillota; class Clostridia; order Lachnospirales; family Lachnospiraceae; genus UBA1267. Next base: position 36,346 of record CAMVNR010000009.1, on the reverse strand, counting down.
TGATCATGGTTCATCCGAACACGGAAAGGGAAGCCACGATGGTGCTGGTCTCGGGAATCCGCGGCGGGAGGAACAGCCTTACGGTTGAAGCGCCGGTATTCGTTCACGAGAAGCCCGGCGTCTATACCGAAAAGATCCGAGATATTTATCACAATGACAAACCCTGAGCTTCAGATTGGGGAGAGGAGAGAGGAAATGCCGGGAAAACTGTATTTGTGCGCTACACCCATCGGAAACCTTGGGGATATGACGCCGCGCGCAGTGGAAATCCTGAAAAGCGTGGACCTGATTGCGGCGGAGGACACCCGGAACAGTCTGAAACTTTTAACGCATTTCGGAATTCGCACGCCGATGACGGCGTATCATGAATTCAACCGTTACGATAAGGCGGAGGAGCTGGTAAAGAAGATCCTGGACGGGGCCGATGTTGCCTGCATTACAGACGCAGGGACGCCGGGGATTTCGGACCCGGGGGAGGTGCTGGCGAGAAAATGCATGGATGCCGGCATCGAGGTCAGTTCTGTCCCGGGCGCCTGTGCCTGTATTTCGGCACTGATCATTTCCGGACTTTCCACGAGAAGATTCCGGTTTGAGGCCTTCCTCCCTCCGGAGAAAAAGGCGCGGAAAGAAATCCTGGACAATCTTAAAAATGATGCGGCGACGCTCGTGATTTATGAAGCTCCGCACCGTCTTTCAGAGACGCTGAAGGATCTTTTACAGGCGCTTGGGGACCGGAAGCTCTCTCTGTGCAAGGAGCTGACGAAGGTGCATGAAAATGTGAGCCGCACGACGATTTCCGAAGCGGTGAAAAGGTTTTCCGAAGAGGAAGCGCGGGGCGAATATGTGCTGGTCATTGAGGGAAAATCGCTTGGCGACCTCAGGGAAGAGTCCAGAGAGGCCTTCCAGAAGATCAGCATGGAAGAGCATCTGGAGTCGTATGTATCCGAAGGCCTTTCCCGGATGGAGGCCATGAAGAGGGTCGCAAAGGACCGGGGGCTGTCTAAGCGGGAGGTATATGCGGCGCTGAATCGGGACGATAAAGCATAACAAAAGGACCGGTGTTTTCAACCGGTCCTTTTTGTAGAGAGGCGTCTGCCGGATTTGAACCGGCGATCAGGGTGTTGCAGACCCACGCCTTACCACTTGGCTAAGACGCCACGCTGCTGTCAACAAATGATATTTTACAACAAGTCAGATGATTTTGCAAGTGTTTTTTACAGTGCATGGGAAAAAACACAAACAGTCCGGAAGATATCCCCCGCAAACGCTGTAAACAGCCCGCAGTCCCTTGACTTTTGGCGGCTTCTATGATAGAATTCACCGCGTAAATACAATCGATTGGAGATGGTACCATGGAGAGAATCAAGACACTTGAGACTCGTGATCTGTGCGAAAGCGCAAAGAAGGGCGGATGCGGCGAGTGCCAAACTTCCTGCCAGTCTGCCTGCAAGACCAGCTGCGGCGTGGCAAACCAGGCCTGCGAGAACGAGGACAAGTAAGCAGAAAGACTTTCAAAAATGCCGTCCCGTGCATTTGCCGGCAGAGCTTTCTATAAAAAGGAAGCCGCCGGAAGTTCGGGGCGGCTTTTTGTGTCGCGAAAGTGAGGAAAATCGACATACGCGGTTCGGTTGGAGATTTGACGAATACGTACAATTCCGGAATGCGGCTTCATACCGCTTTCAGGTGACTATGCTCCGGGAGTGAGGGCCTAAGCCGCTTTTTAGGAATGGATGCTTCACACGGGAAGAATTGTATTATAAGAAAAGGAGATCGCATGGTACATCAGTATCAGCTGAACGGATATAATATAGTGCTGGATACCTGTTCCGGATCCATTCATACGGTGGACGAAGTGGCGTATGATATTATCGCCCTGTTTCCCGAAAAAAGCGAAGACGAAATTGTCACGCTGATGATGGAGAAATATGCCGGGAGAGAGGATGTGACGGAGGAGGAGCTGCGCCTTTGCATCAGTGATGTGAAAGCGCTCAGAGATGCAGGAAAACTGTATTCTCCGGACACTTTTTCCGACATTGCGGGGACCTTTAAGGAACGCTCGGGAGACGTGGTGAAAGCGCTTTGCCTGCATGTGGCGCATACCTGCAACCTAAACTGCAGCTATTGCTTTGCTTCACAGGGACGCTTCCACGGAGAGCGGGCGATCATGCCGTTTGAGGTCGGAAAGCAGGCGCTGGACTTCCTGGTGGAACATTCCGGGAGCCGCAGAAACCTGGAAGTGGACTTTTTCGGCGGCGAGCCCCTGATGAACTGGGATGTGGTTAAGCAGCTGGTTGCATACGCCCGCAGCATTGAAAAAGAGAAAAACAAGAACTTCCGCTTTACGCTGACGACGAACGGAATGCTGATCGATGACGATGTGATTGAGTTTTCCAACAGGGAAATGGCCAATGTGGTGCTTTCGCTGGACGGACGGAAGGAAACGCATGACCGTCTGCGCGTGGACTATGCGGGGAACGGAAGCTATGAGCGCATCGTTCCGAAGTTTCAGAAGCTCGTTGCCGCCCGCGGCGACAGAAGCTACTATATGCGCGGAACCTTCACGCATGCCAATCCGGACTTCACAAAGGACCTTTTCCATATGGCGGATCTGGGCTTTACCGAGCTTTCGATGGAACCCGTCGTCTGCGCTCCGGATGATCCCGCGGCTCTGACGCCGGAGGACATTGAAATCGTAAAGGAACAGTACGAGATTCTGGCAAAGGAGATGCTTCAGAGGCAGAGGGAAGGACATCCAATTACCTTCTACCACTATATGCTGGATCTCACGGGCGGCCCCTGCATTTATAAAAGGATTTCAGGCTGCGGCTCGGGAACCGAGTACATGGCTGTGACGCCCTGGGGAGACCTGTATCCCTGTCACCAGTTTGTAGGGGAGGAGGCGTACCGCCTCGGAGATGTCTGGCACGGCGTAACAAATACCGCGCTGAGAGAGGATTTCCGCTCCTGCAATGCATATGCGCGGCCGGAATGCGCGGACTGCTGGGCGAAATTCTACTGCTCCGGCGGATGTGCGGCAAATGCATATCATGCTTCCGGCTCGATCAAGGGTGTTTATGCACCGGGCTGCGAGCTGTTCCGGAAGAGAATTGAGTGCGCGGTTATGATGAAAGTTGCGGAAGCGGAGGATCCTGAACTTCAGAGGTATGCGAAAACCCGTCCGGCAGCCTTTGAAGACTGCGAGACCTGCGAGGGCTGCTGAGGAGACACAGAAAGTTCACAAATAAAATTAGCACTCACCATTGACAAGTGCTAACAATCGTGCTATAACATAGTCAGAACAAAGGAACAGAGAAGACCATAAGGGATGGAAAGTTCCGATGATCCAAACGCTCCGTCCCCTTGCTCAAAAGCAGTGACGATCACTTTTTAAAGTGAAGCCGCAAATATTGAGTAAAGGAGGATATGACTTATGTTACTGCCCAGTATTTTTGGAGAGGATTTATTTGACGACTGGTTTGATTTCCCGGAGTTCAGGGATATGAACCGTGCAGAGCGGAAGCTCTACGGGAGACATTCAGACCGGATGATGAAGATGGATGTCCATGAAGCAGAGGACCATTACGAAGTGGATATTGATCTTCCGGGCTTCAAGAAAGACGAGATTACGCTGGAATTAAATGAAGGCTATCTGACCATACAGGCCGCAAAGGGTCTGGATCAGGATGAGAATGATAAGAAAGGCAAACTGATCCGTCAGGAAAGATACGCCGGTGCAATGCAGAGAAGCTTCTACGTCGGAGACCAGGTAAAGGAGGAGGATATCAAGGCTTCCTTCAAACACGGTGTTCTGAACCTGCAGATTCCGAAGCAGGAAGCGCCGAAGATTCCGGAAAAGAAGACAATACAGATTGAAGGATAAAACTTGAATAACAAGGAATGGCCCCGGATTTGAATCCGGGGCCGTTTTTTTAGCAATAGATCAGGAAGACACAGCCGTCTGCTCGATTCAATACGCTTTCGTTATGCCCTCATCTGGGGGAAGGGCTTCAGTCCGATGACTGCGTCATTGGAGGTGATGCGCGCTTCGTCGTTGTCAAGATCAATCAGGACATACTTATCATTGCCCATACCCAGCTCTTTCATATAGGAAAGCTGTCTGAGGCCATGACGGGAGACCATCCGCTCCACCATTGCCCGATGCTCTTCTTCCTTCATGGAGAAAATAATGTCAACGCATGCCTGATCGAGCGCGAGAATATCCAGAGACGCCAGAATTCCTACGTTCGGCGTTACAACGGGCTCTGCTGCGACGCCTTCGCAGTCACAGGAAACGGACATGTTCCGCATCACGTTGATATAGGCGATATTCTTTCCGAAGGAATCGATGGTTGCCTTGGTAGACTCAGTGATTTTTTCCATCAGTTCTTCTTCGAGGGAGCCCCACTGATTACCGTCCTTACCGTGAATCATGCCTTTACCGATCCGGCCGTCCGCGCAGCCGATACCGATGTTCTTGTTGGAACCGCCAAAGCCGCCCTGGACATGACCTTTGAAATGAGTCAGTACGAGCATAGAGTCGTAATTCTTCATATGGTCGCCGACAGACATTTCAGAAAACCATTTTCCGCCCTTCACGGGAAGCATTTCCGTGCCGTCTTCGTCCATGATGTCCACCGGACAGAAGGTCCAGCCATTCACTTCGAGCGTTTTCCGATGCTGTTCGGTCGTATAGCGGTCTCCGTCATAATAGGTATTGGTCTCCACAATCGTGGCATCCGGAAGTTCCTTTGCCAGGAATTCCTTTACCCAGGAAGGCGGAATGATATTCGGCCCGTGGGGTTCTCCTGTATGAAGCTTCACAGCGGTCTTTCCATTAATGTTGGCGTTGATCTTCTCATAAACCTTCATGATTCCTTCCGGAGACAGATCGCGCGTGAAATACACGATGGATTCGTTGCCGCATCGATTTTCATACGGAACATACTTTCTGCCGTCAGTTTCATAGTGTGCCATTCTGACAACCTCCTCTCACTTATGTGATATTTTATGCGGCGCGTTCGGCGCCGGCTTTACAGATCGTATTGATATGTCAGGAAGCTGGATTAGCCTCCTGTTTTTACTATAGTACAATCGTCCGAAAAAAGAAACAGGATTTTATGCGGGATTTACTTCTTCGGGATTCATTTCTTCGGCCTCCTCCGGAGGATCGGAAGCCGACAGCCCGAGGAAAAGGTAAAGAAAAGGTGTTACCATCGGCTGATCCGCCATATAGAAAAGCTGGACAAGGAGGACGGTGAGGGCCGAAAGGAAAATGAGGCGGCTTTTTGCGCAGCTTTTTACCGCCGGAATCAGCAGAGAGATAATGATTCCCGTGAGACTGATCATCCCGGCAAGTCCGGTGGTGAGAAGATACTGCAGGAAGAAGCTGTGCGCACTGTCATATATCTGGCCGGTGACAGCGGTCATTTCCTGCCCCAGTGACTGTGCATAAAGGGACTTCAGGGTATCCGGACCGTAGCCGAAAACCTTGCGCATAAACGGTGCGTGGGCGAAAAGCCGGAGACTGCGGGTCCAGATATATCCGCGGTATCCGAAAGAACTGTCGGTAATGGTCAGCCGGTTTTCGGGGAGAACGCCGGTATTCGAGAGTACTGCAAAAAGCAGGAATGCAGAGAGTGCCGCCGCGAGTATCCATCCGTATATAACGACAGCCGAATTCTTTTTCCGGGGACCAGTCCCCTGCCTTCTCTTACGAACGTAAAGAAAGCCGAAGAGGAGTAACAGGAGGATGAAAAGTCCCGGGGCAAAATAATTATTTAACAGAAGCGCCGTGAGACCGTCCGGTGTGACGGGGCTCTGTCCATAGGTGAACAGGAACCGTGCGGCGACACAGCCAAAGGGCAGCGGAAAAAGCGCAGTGATAAAGCTCAGGAACCAGTCTTCTTCCTTCCTGAAAAGGAGAGGGAAGACAAGAAGCGATACAAAGACCGCAATGAGTGCGCCGCTGCTGTTGGCGATCAGAAGCGCGGTATCAATGACGAAAAGGACCGGAAGAATGAATCGCTCCTTTGTAAGGGTAAATGCGCTGATCCCGAGGAGTGCTGTCAGACTGAGGTATTCGGCAAAGAACCCGGAGTAACCGATCGTGGAAAGGTACTGTCCGCGCAGCCTTTCGGGAACGGCACTGACCAGACCGAACAGATCAGCGCCGAGGAAGTTAAAGATACCGATTGCAGCGGCCGCCAGACCGGCAGACAGATAAAACAGGTGAATAAAACGTCCGCGGACCGGCACGAGGACAGGAAGGGCCGCAGCAATCAGTACCGCCGTCAGGAAAATAAAACCGATGAAACGCCCGCCGTTCCCCGCAAATGCGACATCGTGAAACGGAGAAAAAAAGGTCGAAAGAGAGATGACGCCGAAAAAGCATGCGAGAAAGACCGGCAGCGGCTTTTTCAGATTCTCTGAGAACTGATCGAGCCCGAAGCGTATGGCGGTAATTACCACAGTAATGAGAAGCACGGCAAAGGTCAGAAAAACAAAGAACAGACTCTTGCTCTTCTGAATATTGTAGTAATAATTCGTCATGAACAGGGGGAAGACCGTGCCCATAACAACGACATAGACCCAGAGAATGATTTTTTCCGGAAGAAAGCGTTTCATAAATCACCAAAAGACAAGTAATCAGTTCTTATAAAAAATGCGGACGCCGTATGGTTGGAGATTGATTACCGAGACTGCTTCTCCGGTTTCAAAATCGGTCAGGGCCGCAGCGGCTGTAAACGAAACCGGGGCAGCATTGTAGTTCTGTACGATGACGAACTGAGCGTCCGGCCCGATTCTTAATGAAGCCGTGACGTTCGCCGGGAGCTCGGAGGAGCCGAGCGACCGCGTGACGTCGAGGTCCTTTGTGAGGGCATTGTAGAAATCGAAGAAGAAATCACGTCCTGCCCGTGCTGCAAGGTAATATGCCGTGCCCTTTCCGAAGCTGTTTTTGGTGAGCGCAGGTGCGCCGGCGTAAAAGTCGTCAGCATAGCAGGCAAGGACTTCGGCGGTCGAGATCTTCACGATGTCGCACAAATCGGTAAGTTCATAGCGCCTGCCGTCATCCTTCATGACCAGCCAGTTCTTCTGGTCCGGCCAGAGTGCGTCGATTTCCTCACTGTACAGACCGAAGAGATCCTGCATGCCGAAGGGATTGAAGCTCTGGTGGCAGAGATCATTTTCGTTGACGAGTCCGGACCAGTAGGTTCCGACAAGTGTTCCGCCGTTTTCGACAAAGCTCCGGAGCTTTTGCACGATGTTCTCCCGCTGCATGTAAAGCATCGGCGCAATGACGAGCTTATAGGAGGAGAAATCGCAGCTCATGTCGACAAGATCGACCGGAATACCCATGCGCCAGAAGGCGGAGTAGTTGTCGAGGATGGTCGGAAAATAATGCTTCGGGTCATTCGGGCGGCCCATGTTTTCGAAGCTGTTATTCAACAGGCCTTGCATCTGGTCGAGCGCCCAGCGGTTCTCCCAGTCGAAAATGATCGCAGCCTCGGGTTTTACGGTTGAGGCTGTGAGTGCCTTCAGGTTTTCCAGCCGTTTGCCGAGGGCAGTGATTTCACGGAACATCCGGGTGTTTCCCGTACCGTCGTGACCGACGACAGCGCCGTGGAACTTTTCGGAGGAGCCGCGGCTTTTTCTCCACTGGAAGTATTGAACGGAGTTCGATCCGTGCGCAACGGCCTGGAGAGAGGAAAGCTCATGCATTCCGGGCTTTTTGAGACGGCAGACCGGCTGCCAGTTTACAGCGCCGGGGACGCTTTCCATCAGAAGGAAGGGCTCCTGTTTGATGCTTCGCATCAGGTCATGCGAAGCCGCAGCCTGAATGGCAGTATCGCTTTCGTCGGCGGGATTCCGGTGCCAGAAGGGGTAATTGTCCCAGGAGACGATGTCGAGGACATCCCGGAATTTAAAGTAGTTCAGCCCGTCATAGAAGCCCATGAGGTTTGTCGTGACCGGGACATCCGAACCGCCGGCGCGGACGGCAGCCTTTTCCCAGGCGCAGAAGTCCACGGTGCGGTCGGTAACAAAACGGCGCCAGTCCAGTACCAGTCCGTGAACGGAAAGCTCGCCTTTCGGAATCGGCGGCTCAATCTGGTCAAAGGAACTGTAGGTATGGCTCCAGAAGGAAGTCCACCATTGTTTGTTGAGGGCTTCGATCGTACCGTATTTCTTTTTCAGCCAGTTCCGGAATTCCTGCTGGCATAAGGGGCAGTAGCATTCTCCGCCGTATTCGTTGGAAAGATGCCAGAGAATAACGCCGGGATGCCTGCCGAAGCGTTCGGACAGCTTTTTGTCGATATTCCAGACCTTTTCCCTGTAGTAGGGAGAGGTATAGCAGTGATTGTGACGGGCCCCCATATGATTCCGCACGAGATCCGGACCCACCCGAAGGACTTCCGGGTGATTCAAGGCCATCCAGACGGGGCGGGCGCCGGAAGGGGTGGCAAGCACAGTGTAGATACCGTTGTCGTACAGGTTATTGATGATCTTTTCAAGCCAGTCAAATTCGTAGCGCCCTTCCTCGGGTTCAAGTGCGGCCCAGGCAAAGATGCCGACAGAAGCCGCATTAACATGGGAAGCTTTCATCAGCTCGATATCTTTTTCCAGGATGTCCGGGCGGTCCAGCCACTGGTCCGGATTATAGTCGCCGCCATGCAGCATCTGTTCATTCAGAACGTTCCATTTCACGATGATTGATCCTCCTAAAGGTTTACTGCTTACCGGAAGCAGCGATAGAGCCGCATTCCGGGAGGGTATACATTTGGCAAATCTCCGTACCTTTTTCGTACGGCGGTTTTTGCACGCACGGGTTATAAAAAGCATCAGCGTTTCAACGGAAATGAAACGCTGACGGCTTTTTTCGGGAATCATTATTCTGCGGAGGGCGCGTCACTTACAGGCTGTTCATCCGAGGGAAGCGGATTCAACGGGGGCGTATCCGCCAAAATGTCAGACGCCGGATTCACGGAGGGCATATCCGCCGAAATGCCAGCTGCCGGATTCACGGGGGGCGTATCCGCCGAAATGCCAGCTGCCGGATTCACGAGCGGGTCGACATCCGAGAGATCAAAGTCCCTCGAAGTCAAAAGAGACAGATCGGCATCGGGTTCCGCCACCAAACGGCGGGACTGGTTGAGAATCGCCTCCTCAATTTTATTGCGGACAAGCCGTCCGTTTCCGGCGGTTGCCGAACGGGTGGCCTGGACAAAGTTGAAGTAGGTCAGAAGAGAGATTTCAGCTCCCTCATCGATGACATATCCCTTGGATTTTGCCGTTATTTTGGCGATATCCAGGAGCTCCTGCCCGGTGTAGTCCGGGAATTCAATGACGTTCGGAAAACGGCTTTCAAGGCCAGAATTCGCGGTCAGGAACTCTTTCATTTCCTTGCTGTAGCCCGCAAGGATGACGATCAGGTTGTCCCGGTTGTCTTCAATGCCCTTGACCAGGGTATCAATGGCTTCAAGACCGAAGGAATCGTCTTTTCCGCGGTAGAGAGAGTAGGCTTCATCGATGAAAAGCACACCGCCGATCGCGGACTGAAGCACCTGGTTTGTAAGCGGAGCCGTATGGCCGACATAGCGGCCGACAAGATCCGCGCGGCTGACTTCGACAAGCTGTCCGCCGGTCAGAACGCCGATGGCTTTTAAATAGCGGCTGATGATCCGCGCGATCGTCGTCTTGCCGGTACCCGGCGAGCCGGTGAAGATCATATGCTTGGAGACTTCCGAAACCTTCAGGCCTTCCTCGCGCCGCTTTTTCTGCACGGCGTAGTATTCTTCGAGGCTGAAAATGTATTCCTTGATCTTCTTGAGGCCGACGATTTCGGACATTTCCGCCTTGACCTTTTCGAGTTCACCCTGGTAACCGCCCGGAAGAGAAGCCAGAAGGTCGATGGAGTCCTGACCGATTCTGGCAAGGACCCGGCCGTTTTCGACAGCAAGCTCGAGCTCCGCGTCCTTTTCATAGCTGCCCTCCAGACGAAGGTTTGCGAGACTGCGCTCGAGACTGTCGTAGAAGCGAAGGATTCCGGTAAGCCCTGCGCCTTTCCCTGCGTACTGCAGGCTGTTTTCGACAAAGGCGGAAACAGCTCCGGTGAGCTTAAAGGAGAAGCGGGATTCGGCTTTTTCCTTCAGATCCTTCAGGCGGACACGGGAAACCTTCCGGAGGCTTTCTTCGTCGAGCGCCTCTGTACTGCAGACGTCTCCGAGCGCGTTCACAAAGGGCGCGCCGAGGGCGCCGGCGAGCTTATCGACGCTCTTCGTGCTGATAAAGACCAGGTACTTGCCCTGTGCGGAGAAGGAGCTGACCGCCTCTGACGCAAAGGAAGTATTGACGTTGACCAGCTGACCCTTCTGAAGAATATAACGCTCCGAGAGCATGCAGCGGCCTTCGGTGACCAGCTCGATGAGGTAAGTCAGATAAGAAATATGGCAGGCGTCGAAATTTTCAAAAAGGATGACTTCGGAGCGCTTCTGAAGCGCCATATAAAGATCCTGAAGGAAGACCTTGTCATTGCCGGAGTTCGGGTAGAGCGAAAGATCGATTACCGTGATCTCCGGGTTTCGAAGAATGTCTTTCCGGTACAGCTCTTCGACCGTGATCCGGAGCGCCGTATGCTTTCCGCTGTCCTCGGGGCCGGTTACATAGAGGCTGTTCCGCGGGAAACCTTCCTTTTCGGGCATGACGAAGGGCCTTTTAAAAGCGATGACGAGCTGTTTCAGGAATTCCTCCTGGCCGAAAATCTTCTCTTCGACGCGCGGAGCAATGTCATTGAAGGAATCCAGCTCTACTGCCGCGCGTTCTTCGCGCGGCGCTTCCTCCGAAACCGCCGCGGCGGAACCGTGCATCAGGCCGAAGTCCGAAAAAACATTCGCGTAAGCCGCGGCTTCCGGGTTTTGTGTGCTTCCGGAGAGGTTCGCGACGGCCTTGGCATTCTCGAGATTCATCTGCGAAAGCGCGCCGAAATCCTTCATCAGGTTCTCGTTCAGGCTGGAGATTTCCTGCTGGAGATCCATGCTGTAGCTCGCATCCCGGCCGGTCACGATTCGGAGATTCTCGAGAAGCGTGCCGCCGAATTTATTCATTCTTTTTTTGGCTTTGTCAATGTCCTCCGCAGAGTAGAAACTGGGCTTTTTGAAGGAGGAACTTCCCATCAGATCATCAAATGTACTCATGGTACTCCTTTACAAAGACAGAATCATGACTGTCTGTAAGAAAATCAGTAAATCGGGTATTTTTCGCAGAGTGCGGCAACTTCGGCGGTGACACGTTCCTTGCTGCCTTCAAAGTCCGCGATAATGTCCGCGATCCAGTTGCCGATCATCACCATTTCGGGCTCCTTAAAGCCGCGGGTTGTGACGGCAGGGGTTCCGATCCGCAGGCCGGAGGTCACAAAGGGACTCGCCGGATCATTCGGGATGGTATTCTTGTTGGCGGTAATATGCACCTCATCCAGCCGCTTCTCCAGCTCCTTACCGGAAATGCCGCTGTTTACAAGCTTTAAAAGCATCAGGTGGTTGTCGGTGCCGCCTGATACAAGCTCCAGACCGCGGGAAAGAAGCGTATCGGCAAGAACCGAGGCATTTTTCACGATCTGGTGGGAGTACTCCTTGAACCCGGGCTGAAGAGCCTCGCCGAGCGCAACTGCCTTCGCGGCAATGATATGCATCAGCGGGCCGCCCTGCGTACCGGGAAAGACGGCTTTGTCAATGGCCTTGGCAAGCGCTTTTTTGCAGAGAATCAGTCCGCCTCTCGGGCCGCGCAGTGTCTTGTGCGTTGTGGTTGTCACGACGTCCGCATAGGGAACCGGCGAGGGATGATCGCCCGCAGCGACAAGGCCCGCGATATGCGCCATATCGACCATGAGGTATGCGCCGGCCTTGTCTGCAATCTCGCGGCAGCGCTGGAAATCAATGATTCTGGGATAGGCGCTGGCGCCGACAACGATCAGCTTCGGCCGGCATTCGAGCGCGATGCGCTCCATTTCATCGTAATCGATGCGCTCGGTATCTTTATTGACACCATACGGAACGATATTGAAATACTTTCCTGAAATGTTGACCGGCGAACCGTGGGAAAGATGTCCGCCTTCACTTAAGTTCATGCCCATGACCGTATCGCCGGGCTCGAGAAGCGCAAAGAAGACGGCCAGGTTGGCGTTGGCACCGCTGTGCGGCTGAACATTGGCATGCTCCGCCTGGAAAAGCTGTTTCGCGCGGTCACGCGCAATGTTTTCAACGATATCGACATACTGGCAGCCGCCGTAATAGCGTTTGCCCGGAAGACCTTCCGCATATTTATTGGTCAGAACGCCGCCGGCGGCAAGGAGTACAGCGGGGCTGACGATATTTTCACTGGCAATGAGTTCAATGTTTCCGCGCTGCCGCTGTAGCTCCAGACCACAGGCAGAGGCGACTTCGGGGTCAAATTCTTTCAGTTCTTCAAAAAAATTCATGGACTCCTCCTCTGGTGACAGTATAGTTATCATCATTGTAATATAAACAGCAGGAAAACACAAGTGAGAATTCGGGGAAATCTGCACATATGAAGGATAGAAATATCCGCATTTCCCTTGAGAATTTGACGGCTTCTGTGATATACTTTATAAAAGGGTGGGGTTCGGAAAACCCCTTCGAAAGCGAGTGCTTTCCTATGGATCGTGATGTGCGGCATAAAAGCCTTTTTAGCGCCGTGTCCTGGATCGCCGCAATTGAATATAAGGAGGAGACAGAGGATGAAAGAATTAACGGTCAAACTGTCAAACAAGGTTACGCATGCGCTGACGCCGGGAATGATCGGCCTCTTTTTCGAGGACATCAACTACGCGGCGGACGGCGGCCTCTACGCGGAAATGATCGAAAACCGCTCCTTTGAGGCAGTGGACGCCTATGGGATCCCCGGAAGCTTCTATAATATTCCGGACCCGGGCTACGGATGGACGAAATACAGCAGCGGTGATTCGGAAGGCTCCGAAAGCTTCCTCGAGTTTGTTACGGGCGATCCGGTAGCTTCCGAGAATCCGCACTATCTCAGGCTGACGGCTGCAGCTTCGGGAGACGGCTTCTCCAACAAGGCCTATGACGGGATCGCACTAAAAGAGGGCATGAAGTATCATGCTTCCTTCTATGCTCGTTCGGCGTCTCCGGGAGCGCACGCGGTGACCATCCGGATTATAAAGGATGGAACGGTCTTTGCTGAGGGGAAAGCAGAGATTTCAGAAGGAACGATGCATTTGCCCTTTGTGGATCTTTCCGATGAGGCACTGGCGTGGCTTCAGAAACAGCATCCGGCGGACCCGGAGGATTCAGACAAAGCGGCCGTACCGTCCTTTAAGACCTGTCCTTCCGAGGGCTGGAAGAAATATGAAATTGAACTTACCGCAGAAAAAACGGTCCGCGGAGCGCAGTTTGTGATTGCTGCCGACATCCCGGGCATTTATGAGTTCGACCTGATCTCGATGATTCCGGAGGATGCGGTTGCGGGTGTTTTCCGAAAGGATCTGTTTGACGCGCTTCTTGCAATGAAGCCCGGATTCATCCGTTTCCCGGGCGGTTGTATCATCGAGGGCGTGAGCCTCGGGAACCGTTATCAGTGGAAGCGTACGGTCGGCCCGCTGGAGAAGAGAAAAATCATCCCCAATCTCTGGGCATACGATGACAACCGGGCGAACGGGCCGCGTTCGCACCGCGATACGGACAGCCATTACACTCAGTCCTACGGCATCGGCTTCTACGAATATTTCCTCCTGTGCGAAATGCTCGGGGCCTCTCCGCTTCCCGTACTGAATATCGGCGCAGCCTGCCAGTTCCGCTCTCATGAGAAGGTGGCGGTAACGGATCCGGCCTTTATGGAGTACATTCAGGATGCGCTCGATCTCGTGGAATTTGCGAACGGCGGCGCTGATACGCCCTGGGGCAGGCTGCGTGCGGATATGGGGCACCCGGAGACTTTCGGCCTTCGGATGATCGGCGTCGGCAATGAGCAGTGGGAGACGAAGTACTTCGACTTCTATAAGCGCGCGGAGCTTTTCGAAAAGGCGATTCATGAAAAGTATCCGGACATCCGCATCATCGGATCGGCCGGCCCGATGATCGATTCCCCGATGTGGAAGGAGTCCTGGGAATTCTACCGCAGTGAGAACGAAAAGAAGGAAGGCGCCGCCTATGCAGTGGATGAGCATTACTATGTGGCGCCGGAGTGGCTTTTAAGCCATGCGGACCTCTACGATTCCTATCAAAGAGATGTGGGCGTTTTTGCCGGAGAATATGCCGCGCATGTTGCTGACCGGGCGAATTCGATGGAAGCGGCGCTCGCGGAAGCCGCCTTCCTGACAGGCGTGGAGAAGAACGGTGATGTGGTGAAGCTGGCCTCCTACGCGCCGCTCTTTAACCGGATCGGGCACAGCCAGTGGCAGCCGGATATGATCTGGTTTGACGATCAGGACGTGTATCTGACGCCAAGCTATTATGTTCAGAAGCTGTTCTCGGTGTATGCAGGAGATGCGGCGCTTGAAATGGAGGATCAGGAAAAGCACCTTCGCGAATCGGGAATCTATATGAATGTTACCGGGAAAACCGACGCGTCCGGCGCGGTTTATGAGACCATCGTTAAGCTGGTGAATACGACTGCAGAGGACCAGAAGGTCTTCCTGAAGCCGGAAAATGGGGATACAGCCATAGTGAAGGCGAAGGTGATCCGGCTGTACGGCATCGGAAAGAGCAACCCCGGGATCCCGCAGGAAAGCAGAGTGACGGAGGAGCGCACGGATCGTCCGGACATCTTCCTGCCCGCGCATACATTTACCATCGTTGTGCTTTCCTGACAAGTTCTTCGTGTAAAAGAGAGAAATCCAAACAAGTCACATGTCAAATACAAAAATCGAAAACATATTAAAATACACCGCAATCGCTACAGGGGGGATCGGACTGACAAGCTTCGCTGCGCTGAAGACGCACCGGCTGATCCGGGAGGCGATTTTCTCCCGGAATGAGCCGAAGGAAGTCTTTGCCGTACGGAACCGTATGCATGAAAAGGTGGTAAAGTCGAGTGTCGTGGAACAGGAGAGGCTCTCCTCCGGGGAAGAGCTTCAGAAAAAAGACCTGCAGACGGTCAGCTGCACGGCAGGAGACGGCGCGGTACTTGTCGGTCATTATTTAAAGCATCCTTTGCCGAAGCGGCTCATCATTGCTTTCCATGGCTGGCGTTCTCCCTGGTACCGGGATTTTTCGCCGATCTGGGAGTTCTGGCAGGAGAGCTGCAGCGTGGTCTTTGTGGAGCAGCGGGCGCACGGGGAAAGCGGCGGAGAATATCTCGGCTACGGGACGCTGGAGCGCTTTGACGCGATTTCGTGGACGGAAAAGATGAAGGAAGTTCTTGACTGGGAGAACACCCGGCGGCCGGACGGGACGAGGCTTCCGATTTATCTTGCCGGAACATCGATGGGAGCTGCGACGGTGCTTCTGGCCGCAGGACTTTCCCTGCCGGAGGGTGTCACGGGGATCCTTGCCGACTGCGGCTTCACTTCGATGGAAGCGATCTGGGAAGAAGTGATGAGAAATACGCTGAAGGTTCCGAAGCCTGTCAGGAAAGCGGAGCTTCGGTACCTCCGGCACTGTATAAAGAAAACCGGCGGAAAGCTCTGCTCGACCCTCGACGCGATGGATAAATGCCGGACACCGGTCTTTTTTGCCCACGGAATGGAAGACGATTTTGTCCCGCCGTTCATGACCGAGCAAAACTTCGCCCGCTGTAAAGCCCCGATCAAGCGCCTGTACCTCGGCCCGAACGCCGGCCACGGCGCCTGTTTCTACCACAACCGCGAAGCGTATCGAAGAGAAGAGGAGGCTTTTTTCAGGGAGTGTGAGGGATGAGCGGAAGGAAGGGCGAGTTAAGAGACAAAAGGGGCGCAGGCCGAATGGCCTGCGCCCCAAAACTTTCTCTTAATCAGAGATTATTTTTTAAGGGTTGCGACGTAAGCGTCAAGCTGCTTCTGGTATTCAGCACGAAGCTTCTCGATGCCGGCAGCTTCCATCTGAGTCTTGAATTCCTCAAGACCGCCGTCGATGCCGTTCGAGTTCAGAGCAAGCTCCAGCGGCTGCCAGTACTGGGTCATAACGTTTGCAACGTTGGAAAGCTCGGTCTCGAGACCTGCACTGTTGATAACGAAGCCGGCGTACTGCTCCCAGGTCTGATCCTTCTTGATTTCCTCTTCCCACTTGTTGTGCCAATCATGCCAGGTCTGCGGCGTGCCGAAGCTGTCACGATAGATGCCGGTGGTACGGGCTGCCCACATGCCGGACTGTCCATAGGTTTCAGGGTCGATCATCTCGACTTCGCCCTTGTCATTCAGCTTGTAGGTGGTGCCTTCAATACCATAGTAGAACGCGTCAAACGCTTCCTGGTTGGTGGTGATCAGATCCCAGAGTGCAAGTGCGCGCTCGGGGTTCTTGGAAGCTGCAGGAATCGCCATGGAGTCCTGGGTCCACGGAAGGTGAGCCGCATACTTGTTGAAATCATAGAAGTCCCAGCTGTAGTCATCCTGTCCCTGGTTGGAAGCGGTCTGACGTCCGGAATAGGTGTCGATGTTGTGAACAGTCAGGAACGCCTTACCGGTCTGAAGCTTCTGGGTGTCGGTGTCGGAAAGAACGGATTTCGAGAAGAATCCCTTTTCATTCCAGCGCTTCATCATCTCTAAGAAGTCCTTAATGGTGGGCTCTTCGTAGATGGTGATGATCTTCGGGTTTTCTTCGGTCGGATCGAACCAAAGGCCGGAAGAACGGTCAACATAGAAGTAGCCAAGGCTTCTCATGTACATGTCGTCCCACTCGGAACCGTTGCTGCCAAGGTTTAAGGGAAGGACTTCCGGATGTACCTGGAGAGCAACTTCACAGTACTTTTCAACATCTTCGAAGTTCTGGATCTGCTTGCCTTCAAGCTCGGTTCCCTTCAGGATGTCGGTACGGTAGGTCGGGCCATAGCCCATGTAGGTAGCCATCAGGGTCGGTACGCAGTAAATATGGCCGTTGACGGTTGCCTGCTTCTTTGCATCCTCGGTTGCCTTTCCGTAGTTGTTCGGAGCGTATTTCGGCCAGAGTTCATCGAGTTCCTTGAAAGCGCCGCGCTGTGCGAGATCCGCGAATCCCAGCCAGCCTGCGGTGTAGATCATGTCGATGTTCTCACCGGAAGTCAGCAGCAGGTTGTAGGTGTCCTTGTAGCCTGCCCAGGAAATCCAGTTGACCTTCAGGGTGCAGTTCAGCTTCTCTTTGAAGAGCTTGTTCATGTTCTCATCAACGATGTCCTGTCCTGCCGGACGGTCGGAGATGAAATACATCACAAGTTCAACTTCCTTAGAGGTGTCGATGCCAGCGTCCCCGCTGCCGCCGTCAGTCTTTCCGCCGCTGCCGCCGTTTGAGGTGCAGCCTGCAAGGGAAAGGACCATTGCCAGCGCGAGAATAAGTGCCAATAACTTTTTCATTCTTTTCCTCCTTTAAATGATTAAAAAGTTACTATATTAGTTCAGCAGCTGGTGCTGAATAATAACGTGTTTCAGGGATCAGCCCTTGACGGAACCGATCGTAATACCTGCGACGAAGTACTTCTGTACGAAGGGATAGACAATCAGGATCGGGCCGGTGGCGACCACTGCCATCGCCATCTTTAGGGAGTTACTTGGAACGTCCGCGACGACAATACCGGCCTGCGCCGCAATCCTGGACATCGCTTCCGCTTTCTGCAGGGTATTGTAAAGCATGTACTGCAGCGGATACTTATCCGTATTATTGATGAAGAGCATCGCATTGTACCAGTTGTTCCAGTATGCGAGTGCAAGGAACAGACCGATTGTGGCAAGACCCGGCTTTAAGAGCGGCAGGATAATCGAGAAGAAAATCTTGTACTCGCCCGCGCCGTCAATCTTGGCGGATTCGATCAGGGCCGTCGGAATGCCGACAACGAAGGTTCTCATGATCAGCATGTTGAATACGCTGAACATACCCGGAAGGATAATCGCCCAGAGGCTGTCCTTTAAGTGCAGATAGCGGATGAAGAAGATGTAGGTACACACGAGACCGCCGTTGAAGAGGGTCGTGAAGTAGAAGAAGAACGAGAACTTGTTCCTGTACTTGAAATCTTTTCTTCCGAGAACGTAAGCGGTCGCTGCGGTAAGCATCAGGCCGAGGAAGGTGCCGAGGATCGTTACATAGATCGATACACCGTAAGCCTTGATGACCGTGCCCGGGTTCTTGAAGATCAGCTCATAGGCTGAAGTGGAGAATTCCACAGGATAGATATTGAATCCGTGGAAGGTAATGTACTTCTCTGCCGTAAACGAACCCGAAACCATGATCAGGAACGGAACGAGACAGATGATGGCCATCGCGCCGACAAGGGTATAGGCGATGATGTAGAAAATCATTGAAGAGGGACTGTTTTTGATTTTGGTTGCGCCTTCAAAACCACTGGTATTTGTAGCCATGGATTGTTCCCCCTTTCCCTTAGAATAATGCGTAGTCCGCATCGATCTTCTTCACGATCGCGTTCACGAGAACGATCACGACGAAGCAGACGACGGACTGATAAAGAGCAGCAGCGGTAGTCATACCGATGTTGTTCGTGGACATCAGGGAACGGAATACGTAGGTATCGATAACGTCGGTCATGTCAAAGAGCTGACCGTTGTTTCCTACGATCTGGTAGAACATCTCGAAGTCGCCGCGAAGGATTCGGCCGACCTGTAGAAGAAGCATGGTGATCACGGTCGGACGGATGCAGGGAAGCATAATGTGGCGAATCCGCTGGAAGATGTTCGCGCCGTCGATAGCGGCGGCTTCATAGATTTCCTGGTCGACGCCGGTAATGGCGGCGATGTAGATAACCGAGTTGTAGCCGGACCATTTCCATGCGTTGAACGCGCAGATCAGGAAGGGCCAGATGCTTGCGTGGTCGTAAATGTTGTAGGCTTCGGCGCCTGCAGCCTTACGAAGGTTGTTCAGAAGACCAGTCTCATAGTTGAAAATAGCGAATACGAAAATACCGACAAGAACCCAGGAAATGAAGTAGGGCAGGAAGATGAGTGACTGGGTAATTTTCTTATAGTATTTTGCCTTGATTTCCGTGATGAAAATCGACAGCAGAATCGCGATTGCCTGAGAGGTAATGAGGTTCAGCAGGTTGTAGAGAATGGTGTTTCGGGTGATCTGCCAGCCCTTGCCGGAGGCAAACAGGAAGCGGAAGTTTTCGAAACCGTTGAACTTGGAACCGAAGATTCCTGCTCCGTAGTTAAAGTTTTTGAATGCCAGGATCAGGCCGACCATCGGGATGTAGGAAAGTACAAGCGTCAGGATGAAAGCCGGAGCCAGCATGGAGAAGAGTGCTTTGTTTTTCTTGAACTCTGCTCCGAAGTTTTTCAGATATTTCACTGAAAAGTCCTCCTTTCTTTTTTAACAGAACAGTCAGACTGCGCTGTTTTTCGCAATTTGCACAGAAACGAACGCGTGAAATTGTGAATTTTTGGTGAAGAGATTATAACACATCGCCGGGCAATTGTATATCATATTTCTTTTCAATATAGACAAATTCTCAGGCTTGTGGTAACATTATAATATAGTATTTGGGATGAACCGCCGGATGTTTGTTAAAAATGTCCATGGAATAATCTGATGAACATGATCAGAGAAAGGAGATCCTTTAAGGATGATCAGTCAGGAAAGGCTTTTGGAGCATCTTGCGCGGCGGATGCATACCAATATCCGTCTGTGGGATGAAGAGAATCATACATGCGCCTGTTTTTCCGCGGACAACGCTCCGGATGACCGATGCGTTTTTACACAGCGTTTTCTGGAGAGGATGTCTCTCGCTCCGGGCCGTCTTCCGTATATTGTCAAGGTGAATCATGATTTCTTCTATGCCTCTGTTAGGGTCGGGAAGAGTCTTTATGTGATCGGTCCTTTGCAGAGCCGGACCTATTTTGAATGCAGGCAGAATTACAGCACGGAGTTTTCTGCTGCAGAAGAAAGTAAACTGAAAGAAAAACTCCTTCCGCAGCAGTTCCGTGTGCTTCTTGAAGATATTCTGCTGGTTGCCAATTCCTTCGCAGAGGAGAATGATCCTGTGCCCGAAGAGGTGTATTTACCGGAGAGCGTCATAGAGGAAAATAAAATCAGCGGAAGGACGGATGAAAGAATCCTCTCCGCTGTTACGCAGACGGTTTTCAATAACCTGGAGACCTCGATCAGCCACAACCCGTATGACGAAGAGATCCGGGAGATGGCAGCCGTGGAACGCGGAGATGAGGAGCTTCTCCGGCAGATCGTGGAGGAGTCCTATAACGGCAACGTCGGAGTTCTCTCCAAGGATCCGCTCCGGCACGAAAAAAACCTCGGCGTGGTGATCATCACGATCAGCTGCCGTGCAGCTATTAAAGGCGGCATTCCCTATGAGGTTGCCTTCTCGATGTCCGACCGGTTTATTCAGGAGCTGGAGGAACAGAAAACCGTGCGGGAAGCGGAGGCTGTCGCGAGGGCGGCCGAATATGAATTTGCCCGTACGGTGCGGACCTACCGGCAGGCGATCCGAAACCGCGAGGAGGGCAAGGAAAACGAGCATGTCGAGCGCTGCAAGGAATATATTTTCCGGCATCTGCACGGCAAGATCCGTATCAGCGATATCGCCGCGAGCCTCGCGCTGAACAGCAACTACCTGTCGACGATTTTCCGGAAATGCGAAGGTATTACGATTTCGGATTATATTCTGAGGCAGAAGCTTCTGCTGGTACGGAATATGCTGATCTATTCGGAATATTCTTATCTGGAGATCACGAATTATCTCGGCTTCCCTTCGCAGAGCTATCTCGGGAAAAGGTTCAAGGAAGAGACGGGGATGACGCTTCGGGAGTTCCGCACCAGATACCGGGTCCGGGGCTTCCAAACGGAGCGCGACGGCCAGTAAAACAGAAAACGAAGAGGGCAGGCTTTTTACGGCCTGCCCTCTTCTTAAAGGTATTCACATTGGAGTAATCCAAAGATTACCTGCTTGCGGTGTAGCCAAACTCGTCACAGTAAGCTTCCCACTGAGCCTTGTAAGCATCAGCGCAGACCTGAAGGCCGGCAGCGTCAACTTTCTCAAGGAATTCAGCGACAGCAGCGTCAACGTCGTCTACGAGGCCGCCGAACAGCGGATTCAGGTACTGGTCGCAGACATTGGCGACAGCGGTACGCTCTGCTTCGTATTCGATGTAGGACTCATTGAAGCCCTGAGTGATGTTTACGTTCGGATACAGGGTGTGAGAACCAAGTTCTGCACTGTGGTCGAAGCTCTTCTGAAGCTGAACGTCGGTTTCCTGCTGAAGCTTGAAATCACCGTTTCTCCAGTTCCAGGTATCGCATGCTTCGTAGCCGTAGCCGGAATTCTCGATTGCGTGATAGAAACCGTTCTCATCAAGGGTGTAGTGAACGCCTTCGATACCGCACTGTACAAGGTCGTTCATTTCCTTGTCCATCATGATGTAGTTGACAACCATGAGAGCACGCTCGGGGTATTTGCAGCCGTTTACGATAACGGTAGCATTCTGGGTCGGATGAGCCGGATATGCGTTGTTATCCATGTTGGCATATTCCCACCAGCCGATTTCCCAATCGTCAAAGCCAGCGCTCTTGGCGCCGTTGCACCAGCTGACCCACTTGTTGGCGTTGGTACCGTCGATGACAGCAGTGGTCTTCTCGTGAACAAGAGCTTCGGTGTCGTTCTCAGCCGACAGGAAGGAACGGGACCACCAGCCGGCGTCTGCCCATTTCTTCATGAGCTTCATGTCTTCTACGAATTCATCGGAATGCCAGTAGTCGACAAGCTGTCTCGGGTTGTCCATGTCATACATGAAGCCATAGGACAGGGCGTCTTTTCCGGGATGATTGTAACGGAGAAGAGCAGAAGCAGAGGTTGCATAGGTTCCTACAGAAGCGCCGCTTCCGAGGTTGTAAAGGATGTCGCCTTCATAGCCGTTGTCGATGAGGCCCTGGAAATATCCTTCCACATTTTCCATGCTGTCGATCGGGTCCGGAATGTTGTACTTCACAGCCAGGTCATGACGCCAGCCGATACCCTGGTTAACGTATTCGGGCCAGAGGTTCGGGAAGCAGTAGAGCTTGCCGTTAACGCGGCAGGAATTCAGTGCGCCTTCGCCGCATGCTTCGTAAAGTTCCGGAGCGTATTTGGGCATCAGGTCATCCAGTTCCATGAATGCGCCGACGTCTGCAAGCGTCTGATAATCCATCCACATTGCAGTGTAAGCAAGATCAGCGCCATGGGTGGTCAGCATGTTGTTGTACTTGTTCTTGTAGTCGGTCCAGGTTGAGAACTGGAACTCGATGGTGGTGTTGAACTTCTCAAGAAGCTTCTCGTTGATGGCGGCCTCTACGGTGTCGACATCTTCGGGCTCTTCACCGACCATGTAAACAACAAGGTTGACAGTCTCGGAAAGGTCGACATCGGAATCATTCGCCGGTTCCGGAGCGTCTGTTTCAGCGTTTCCGTCGTCTGCCTTTTCAGTTTCTGTTTCGGTCGCCTTGGTGGTTTCTTCCTTCGGGGCTTCCGTCGTCTTTACTTCCTCTTCGGTCTCAACGATCGCCTGCTGTGTACAGGCTGCAAGACTGAAGACGAGTGCTGCTGCGATCAGGAGTGCAGCAAGTTTCTTTGCGAACTTCACGTTAAAGTCCTCCCTTTTAAATTTTTATCTTCAGCACAGCGTGCTTAAAAGATCTGAAGAATGGGTCATCCCTTGACGGCGCCGACGGTAATACCGGAGATGAAGTAGCGCTGTACGAAGGGGTATACAAGAAGAATCGGGCCGGTGACGACGACTGCCATGGCCATCTTCACGGTCTGGGTGGGCATCGTGTCGTTCAGGACGACGCCCGTGTTGACGAGTTCCTTCATGGCGTTTGCCTTATTGACAAGCTCGTACAGGTAAAGCTGCAGCTCCCAGTTCTTCTTGTCGGTAGCAAACATCGAGGAACGGTACCAGTCATTCCAGTAGCCGAGTGCGAGGAACAGGCCGACAGTGGCAAGTCCCGGCTTCAGCACGGGAAGGACAATCCTTGTCAGGATGGTTCCTTCGCCTGCGCCGTCGATCTTCGCGGATTCGATGATCGCGTCCGGAACGGAGCCGGTAATAAAGGTCCTCATCAGGATGATGTTGAAGGATCCGAGGATCGCCGGGAACCAGATGATGAAGGTCGTGCCGCGAAGGGGAAGCACGGAGGTGTACATCAGGTACCAGGGAACCATGCCGCCGCCGAAAATCGTGGTGAAGTAAATCAAAAACGATACGACATTGCGGTATTTGAAGGTCTTTCTGGAGATAACATAGGCGGTCAGAACCGTTACGGAAAGACCGACAAAGGTTCCGACGACGGTGTAGTAGGTAGTCATCTTATAGGCCTGAAGAATGCCTTCGGGCTTCTTGAAGATGAACGAATACGCATCGGTGTTGAAGCCCTTCGGGAGAATTCCGTAGCCGGTTTTCAGGACGATCTGGTTCTCGGAGAAGGAACCTGAGATAATAATAATGAACGGAAGCACGCAGATCAGCGCAAGGAGTGTCAGAAGACCGTACTTGATGATGTCAAAGGCAATGCCCGACGCACCTTTTTTGATCTTGGTGGAATGGATATTCAGCTGCTTCTCGACGGAAGCCTGCTCATTGGATCGTTTCATCAAAAAGCACCCCCTTTCCCTTAGAATAACGCGTATTCGGCATTCCGGCGCTTGATGATCCAGTTTGTCAGAACGACGATCACAAGGCCGAAGACCGACTGATAGAGGCCTGCCGCAGTCGCAAGACCCATGGACATGGCCTGCGTGGTTGTGACACGGTAGACGTAGGTATCGATAATGTCCGTCAGGTCATAGAGGATACCGTTCTGGCCGACCATCTGGTAGAACAGTTCGAACTGACCTCTCATGATGCCGCCGATGGCGTACAGGAGAAGGATGATGAAGGTGGGCTTTAAGAGCGGGACGGTAATGAAGCGGATCTGCTGGAAAATGTTCGCTCCGTCGATCTTCGCGGCTTCGTAGTATTCGTCCGAGATTCCCATGATCGTCGCGAGGTAGACGACCATGCCGTAGCCGATGCCCTTCCACATGCTGAAGAAGACGATCAGTCCGGGCCAGTATTTCGGCGTGTTGTAGAAGTCGATGTTCTTTCCCGTAAGGTTTCCGAGAAGGTTGTCCAGAAGTCCGAGCTTATCTTCAAGAAGCGAATACACCAGAACTCTCAGGATAACGTAGGATACGAAGTAGGGCATGAAGATCAGGGTCTGGCTGGTCTTCTTGAACCACTTCACACCGACCTGGCTGACGAGGATCGCGAAAAAGATCTGAAGGACATTTCCGAGGCCGATGAATACGATATTGTAGAGAATCGTATTTCTTGTCAGCGGCCACAGGTTTGCCTTGACCAGGAACTCGAAGTTCTTGAATCCGACGAAAGGACTGAAGAACAGGCCGTCACGGAAGTTGAACTGCGTAAAGGCGAAGTAGATGCCCGACATCGGCAGGTAGTTGTTGATCAGGAAGTAGATGAAGCAGGGAATCAGGAATACGAAAAGAATCCAGTTTCGCCGGACTTCCTCGAAGAATCCGTGATCATGATATTTCTTGAGTTCCGTCTTTTCGAGCGCTTTGACGATAACGAGGTTGGCGACCGCAAGCACCAGTACGATAAACACAACGGGGGAAGGAATGAAGGTGCCGGGGAAGGTCCTCGAATTAGCCCAGAAGAAAATGTACCAGATCGTACCTGCGGAAGCGATAATCGAGAGGATATTGGATGCTTTCCCGAAGGAATAAATTCCGAGAAGACCGTTGGACCTCTTCGGCTTCGCAATGATCAGGTTGACAATATAAACCGCATGAAGCACTAAAGATGCAACAACTGCGAAAAACAGCAAAAATGCAGGGAAGCCCAGAATGCCGGCCTTGGTTTTCTGTACGAAGCCGAGGAAAGTCAGCATGGAATATCCGGGAAAGATCGGCGTCTTTCCGAGGTCGATACTGTACTTTTCGGCAAAACCGCGGATATATGAAATCCGGATCCAGTTCATAAACGGCAGCGACAGGATGACTATGAGCGCTGAAATACCAAGAGCAATCAGCATGCCGAGATTTCTCTTGCCGATTTGCCGGTTCAGCTTTACAGACAGTGCGTCGCCTGTTTGCTTAGCCATAGATTACCCCTCCTTTTTCTTTGTTTTATTTAGCATAGCATATGGGAAAAGAAAAATATATCATTTATGTCTCATTTATAAAACAAATCTCAGGCTTTTGGCTATTTTTCCAAATTATTGAGTCCGGAAACGGGAAAAATCCGTCATATTGACAATGGTTTAACAAATCATTCCAAATGCATTCTCCAAAGCAAAAACAAGCCGGTTGAAAAGGTCTTGTTTTTTCCTTTGAATGTGATATAGTAAAAACAATTCGATACGGCTTCGCAGCTGCTTAAAAGAGTGCGGATGAGTCATTTTTGAGACATCGGCAGCTGCAACAGAAAAACAGAAGGAGGACAGATATGCGTTACAAACATTTTACCAATGCGGACGTTGATGTATCAGCGCTCGCAATCGGTACCTGGGGAACGGGCGAGCTGGAAAGCTTCGGCTATGTTGAGAAGGAAGACGGAAAGGTCACCACGAAGGGGATTATGAAGGCCCGTGAAAAAGCCATCGAAGCGATCCAGGCCGGCATTCAGGGAGGCGTAAACCTGATCGATACCGCTCCCTGCTACGGCTGGGGCGCGTCGGAGCGCGTTGTCGGCGAGGCGATCCAGGATTTCGACCGTGACAAGATCCTGATTTCCACCAAGTTCTCCCTGGTTCCGGATATGGCGCATCCGGAGCGCGGGGGCGCATCCTCCGGGGGCTCTTATAAAAATGTGATGCGTGAGGTTTCCGCATCTCTTCGGCTTCTTCGCACCGACTATATTGATTTCTATATTCAGCATTATCCGGATCCGTATACGGACGTTGCGGAGACCATGTCCGCTTTGAATGTCCTGAAAAAGCGCGGCGTGATCCGCTATATCGGCCTCTCGAACCATACGAAGGAGCAGATCGAGCGGGCGATGGAATGGGCTCAGATTGATATCATTCAGCCGCCTTTCTCGATGGTCGACCGCGAAATGGAAGAGCTGATGCGGTGGGCGAAGTCAAAGGGCATCGACAGCATGACCTACGGCTCGCTTGGCTCCGGCCTTCTCACCGGCGCAATTCGTGAGAAGCCGGTCTGGAATCCGAACGATATCCGCGGCGGCTTCTACCGGAATCTTTATAACGATGAAAACTTCGACAAATTCCTGAAACTTCTGGAGGTGATGGACAACATCGCAGCGAAGCATAACTGCCCGGTCGCGCAGGTGGCGATCAACTGGACCGGCGAGCAGGAATTCGTCGGCACGGCGCTCTGCGGTATGGCGAACCGCGAGCAGGCGGAGGAAAATGTCAAGGCATTTGACTGGACGCTCAGCGAGGAAGAAAAGCATGCGCTTGACGAACGGCTTTACACCATGGGCATCGGCGATATCAAGCTCCTGGACTGGATGAAGCGGTAAAAATCTTCCTAAATAAAACATAAAAATACACAAAAATACATAAAAAAGGCCGTTTCCCGCGTTTATTAAAACATGGGAAACGGCCTTGCTTGATGCCTTCCGGCGTGTTTTTTACGGTCAGTCGTTTTTCAGCATTTCGCGAACGTCACGGATGCTGAGCTCCTTCTCCCGCGCGATCCTGGCGATGTCTTCAAATTCCAGCTTCTCGCGGACAACGCCGTAACCCTCAGAGCGTTTGACGCGGACCGGTCCGTACGGTGTTTCCAGGGTCTGCATGCTGCGCCTCAGAACATAGCGGCTGCAGGGAACCTCGCGGATGCCGATCGTAGTGGTGTATCGGAAGATAACGGCAGCCATTTCTTCCTTTTTGGCTGGATTCGCGAGCACGCGAAGCAGGGTGCCGGGCCGGGACTTTTTCATGTTGACCGGAATGGTGAAGACCTCGAAAGCGCCGGCATCAAAGAGGCGCTCCATCGCGAAGGCGATCTCCTCAGCCGTCATATCGTCGACATTGCAGTTCAGCTCGACGACCTTGTCGCCGAGATCCGAAGTCTCGCCAAGCATGACGCGCACGCAGTTGGCTGCCTCGAAATCCTTCTTCCCCATGCCGTAGCCGGTTTTCTCCACGCGCATCACCGGCATTTCGCCGAACTGTGTGCCGAAGTGCTTCAGAAGCGCGGCGCCTGTCGGAGTGCAGAGCTCGCCGCGGATCCGGCCGCCGTAGAACGGGATGCCCTGCAGGATATAGGCTGTCGCAGGCGCCGGAACCGGCAGGATTCCATGGGCGCAGCGAACCTGCCCCGAGCCGACATGAATCGGAGATACGACGATTTTATCCGGGGAAAGCTTCTCCATGGCAAGGCAGACAGCCGTCACATCGGCGATTGCATCCATCGTTCCGACTTCGTGGAAATGAATCTCGGAGACCGGAGTGTTGTGCGCATGACTTTCGGCTTCCGCAATCAGGGCATATACAGCCATAGCGTCGGCTTTCACCTTGTCAGAGACATTCAGTGCGCCGATAATGGCAGAAATGTCCGCCATACTGCTGTGATGATGGTGATGATGGCTGTGATCGTGGGTATGGTCGTGATCGTGGTCGTTGTCATGGTCATGATCGTGGTCGTTATCATGGTCATGATGGTGCACATGCTCATGGATTTCGTCCTGATGAATATGAGCTTTGGCTTCGTGCGGATGCCCGTCACTGTGCTCGTGGTCATGGTCATGCTCATGGTCATGCTCATGGTCATGCTCATGGTCGTGTTCATGCTCGTGGGTATGTTCATGCTCGTGGGTATGTTCATGCTCGTGTTCATGGTCATGGTGGTGCCCAACGGCATCCCCGGCCTCTTCTTCCTCGCCGTTTATCTTTACGCTGATATGCGTGCCGGTAATTCCGCATTTGACGGAAGGGCTTTTTTCATAGACTACGCCGGGAATCCCGAGGGCGTTCAGCTCTTTGATAAATCCGTCCGGATCGGGCATGAGTTCGGTGAGGGCGGCGGTCAGCATGTCGCCCGCAGCGCCCATATTGCATTCGATGTACAAGGTTTTCAAGTGATTTAAGTCCTCCTGTTCTGTAGATGTCTTCAAGCGGCAGCCGGAAGTTTTCGTGTGTTCTGCCGTGTATTTATGAGGGTTTCTTCCTGAAACCGCAAGCTGCCTTCAGGCAGCGGAAATCCTGTTAAATGATTCCTTCGTTTCGCTGCTTCCCGAGACGCTTTAAGACCGTCCGGTCGATCAGCCCGATCAGCGCACCGCAGAATTCGCCTGCAAGAAGCAGGACAGGAAGGTAACGGAAGATGCCGGTTCCTGCGGTCAGTATGGCCGCCGCCCCGATCTGGCCGATGCTGTGCAGCGCTCCGCCGCCTGCGCTTACGCCGATGACGGAAAATCTGCCGGAGCGCATGAGAAGCGCCATTCCGGAAAGGCTTAGAAGCGCGCCGAAGAAGCCGTAAAACATACTGACGGGGCTTCCGAAGAGAAATCCGATCACGAGGATACGGATGATGGATACGGTAAGCGCGCGTAGGAATCCGAAGCGGTACAGGACAAAGACAATGACGATATTACAGAGGCCGAGCTTAATGCCCGGGACCGGCAGCGGCAGCGGGATCCGGTGCTCGATATAGCCCATGATGACGGCGAGCGCCGTGAGAAGCCCGAGAAGAGCGATTTTGGCCGCCGGGGAATCTGTGCGGAACAGTCCTGTTTTTTCGGGAGGATTCTCGGAAATGCGTCGATTCTTATTCATCGCTTACTCCGCCACGGCGTCCGGGATATTTCCCGTCCCGCCGGTAATTCTGATAACGAGCCTGTGCGGCAGACAGATAATGGTTCCGCCGCGTCCGTCGATCGGGAGGCTCCTGATGCAGGAATGATCCGGACAGTCGGCTTCCGTAATCCGCACCTTTCCGTCTTCAATCCGGCAGACATTATAGTTCTTGTCCTCTCCGATCCGGATCTCCCGGTTTTCTGACAGAGGGTACTGTCCGAGGATTTTTCCGCCGGAGGAAATCTCCAGGACGGGGGAGGTGATGGAATGGTCCTTCCAGAGGAAGAAGAAAAAGAGCAGGACCGCGAAGAAGGCGATACCTGCGAGCAGCACAAGATCCGCCCTGCGGATTCTGCGGGGCTTTTTCTCTTCATTCAGGGAATTTTTTTTTGCTGCGTTTTCTGGTTTCATCCGTAGTTCCTGCTTAAAAATCCAGACGGGCGCCTTCCTTTACGGAGGTTTCGCCTTCTGAGGGATCAAAGAGTGTCAGCGTGCCGTCGTCCGAGGTATAAAGCACCCGGACAGCGAAGCCTTTTTCCAAAATCAGCTTTTCGGAGGCGTCTTTCCCGAGAAGCATGCAGACGGTGGAAAGCGTGTCCGCGAGCGCATCATCTGTTCCGATCACGGTGGCCTGGGAAAGCCCGCTGTATACGGGCATTCCAGTCTCTGCGGAGAGGATGTGGTGATAGAGCGTGCCGTCCTCGGTGAAATTCCGCTCGTAAACGCCGGAGCTGATGACACAGCCGTCTTTTAAGGAGACTGCGGCGATCAGTTCTCCGCGTCCGGAGAAGGGCTTCTGGATGCCGACAAGCCAGTCGCTGCTGTCCGGCTTGCTGCCGAAGACGCTGATATTGCCCCCGAGATTGATGACGCCGCCGTCCACGCCTGGACGGTCTTTCATGGCGGCCTTCAGCGCTTTGGAAATGCAGCCCTTGGCGACTGCGCCAAGATCTATTTTCGTCCCGCTCCCGGAAAGCGTCAGGACGTTTCCCGACAGCTCAAGCTGTCCGGAATCTACGAGAAGGAGCGCGTCTTTTAGGCGCTCTTCGTCCGGAACAGAGCCCTTTCCGCTTCGAAAGTCCCAGAGAGAGGTGACGGGATACATGGTAATATCAAAGAGCCCGCCTGTGTCCGAACAGGCCTGAAGACCGAGGCGGACCGCTTCTGAAAGAGCATCGGAGAGCGTGCAGGAAGCGCTGTCTTTGCCTTCCAGAGAAGCCGTTTCCTCGCGGTGATTGATACGGTACAGCTCGCTTCCCGGGTTTTCTGCGGAATAGACGAGCTCCATGTCACGGCAGAGCGAGAAGCATTCCGAAAGGGCGGCTTCTGCTTCCTCTCCGTAGAGGGTGATTGTGACGGAGGTATCGAAAAAGATCCGGGTGTCCGAGGCCTGGCCGGCGCTTTTTTCGGGCCGGTTGTCAGACAGCGCCGTTTTCACAGCTTCGATCAGCGGAGTGTTTTCCGAGGCCTTATCGGTCCCGGACCATTTTTCCAGGATTTCCCCGTAGGAATCTGTCTCGGGATGGACTTTCGGGACGGAAAGGCGCATTAAGCCCCAGTTGTCGTTCTCTGTCATGCACTTATAGGACCACATGCACCAGCTGATCCCATTCTCGTTCAGAAGCTTAAGACCCTCCTTCCAGGCGTCCATGTTATTGAAATAGTTAAATTCGCCCATCAGCGAAGGAACCTGATAATTCGCGGACTTGATTCCGCGGATTTTTTTCTTCATGCTCTTAATCTGGGCGTTGTTTTCGTTCTGGTAATTGCTGTATTCGTAATTATGATATTCGTAGACGACATTCTCCCAGCCGTACTTTCCCGGATCCGGCAGGTCTTTTGCATCCCACACCGCTTCCATGAAGATCATGTGATTTGGGTCAACGGCGCGGATCCTTTGGTAAGCGGCGTCGTAAACCGGAAAGAGCAGGGCATGAAGCTCGCCGTCCGAAAGGACTGAATTGTAGCGGTAGGTGCAGAAGGGCTCGTTCAGAAGATCGTAGCCTGCGACCGCGGGATGATCCCGGTAATGCTTTGCGATCTCCTCCCACAGGACAAGAAAGCGCTCCTGGTTTTCCCCGGCCGAAGGGCCGAAGAAGAATTCCGAGGCGGCCATTTTGTCGTCTCTGCCGTCAATTCCGGAGTGGTCGCTTCCGTTCTGCGAGCCGTAGGCGCCGTGCATGTCGAGGATGACCGTCATGCCGCGTTTTCCGGCCTCTTCGACAAACCAGTCCACTCGCTTGAAAGCATCGTCTTTGAACGTGCCTTTTTCATCGGTAAAGACGCCGTACCAGAGAGGCAGCCGGAGGCAGTTGAAGCCGAGGGATTGGAGGAAGTCGAAATCTTTTTCCGTAAAATAATGGTCGAGGTAGGCGTCAAGAAGCTTCCCGGCCTGATCCGCTCCGAAACGCCGTTCAAGCGTCTCTTCCAGCTCTTTCTGGCAGGCAGTCCCGGAGGATGCCTCCACCGGTCCCATCCAGAATTCCTGGACAAACCAGTTCCCGATATTGACGCCCTTTAAGACCACGGTCTGTCCTTCGGGGTCAATGATGTTTTTTCCGCTTGCGCTTAAGAAACCCGTCTTCGGAAGAGCTGCCGGCTTTTGTCCTTTCAGGATCAGGACAGAGGATACGGCAAGAGCGGCGAGAAGACCGCCAGTCAGCACAATGAGCAGGATTCTTCGGGATTTCATACGATCAGGTTCCTCGAACAATTTGAGTAAACTATTACAGATTTTTATATCCGCCAAACAGAGCGCACGAGCCATCCTTCTTGGGACAGGGGCGCTCCACTTGCGGTCCGGACATTTTGAACAGTTACAGTCTATCATAACTTTTCCGGAATGTAAAGAAAGTATGGAACGCTCATTTTTCCTGCTTGTTTTCTTGACAGGCAGGGGGTCTCGTGGTATTTTTATAGAAAATTTGAAGGTGTTCTCAAAAAATCCTTTCCTTAGAAATACGCTGCGGCACGATCAAACGGGGAGGAATCCGGGAACCGCCTGATGAAAGGATGGACAGCATGGCGAAACAGATTCTGGTGATTGACGGACAGGGCGGAAATATCGGCCGTCAGCTGGTGAAAATGATCACGGAGCGCTTTCCGGATACGGAGCTTCTCGCGGTCGGAACCAACAGCATCGCGACGGAGAACATGCTGAAAGCGGGGGCCAGGGCTGCCGCAACCGGAGAGAACGCGGCTGTCGTCTCGAGCCGCAGGGCCGATGTTATTATCGGGCCGATCGGAATCGTGATCGCGGATGCGCTGATGGGCGAAGTGACGGCGAAAATGGCCGCGGCGGTCGGGGCTTCTGATGCAGTGCGCATTCTGATACCGATGAACCGCTGCGATACCCTTGTCGCCGGCGTGGGCGGCGGAACCGTGACCGGATATCTGAGCGATGCAATGGAAAAACTGAAAGAAGTATTGGGAGGCTGACACAGGATGGACTTGAAGGAATTTTTCAGAGAAAACCCGAAGTGCGCGCTTGCCTTTTCCGGCGGCGTGGACTCGACGTATCTGTTGTATGCTGCGAAAAAATACGGCGCCGATGTGCGGGCATATTATGTGAAATCCGCTTTCCAGCCTCAGTTCGAGATGGATGACGCGCTGAGGCTGAAAGAAGAGATCGGGGCAGAGATGACCGTCCTTAAGGTCGATGTGCTTTCGGACCAGACGGTCAGAAGCAACCCGAAAAACCGCTGCTATTATTGCAAAAAAGTGATCTTTTCGACCATTCTTGAGGCGGCGGCAAAGGACGGATATACACTGATTCTTGACGGAACAAATGCGAGTGACGACGCAGGCGACCGTCCGGGAATGAAGGCGCTTCAGGAGCTTAGGGTTCGTTCCCCGCTTCGTGAGTGCGGTCTGACGAAGGCCATGATCCGCAGTTTGTCGAAGGAGGCAGGCCTCTTCACCTGGGACAAGCCGGCGTATGCCTGTCTTGCGACCCGAATCCCCGCAGGGGAAGAAATTACAGCAGAAAAGCTCGCGGCGACGGAAAAGGCGGAAGGATATCTCTTCAGCCTCGGCTTTACGGATTTCAGGGTGCGGCAGATGAACGGAATTGCGAAGCTCCAGATGAAGGAGGATCAGCTTGAAAAGCTTCTCTTAATGAGAGAGGAAATCCTTGCCGAGCTTCGGAAATACTATGATGCGGTCCTTCTGGACCTGGAGGTAAGAGCGTGAATAACGATATCAGGAGAACGCTGGAGGAACTGGAAAAAGGAAACATTTCAGTTGACGATGCGCTTCTTGTAATCAAAAAGAAACCTTTTGAAGACATTGGCTACGCGAAGGTCGACCTGCACCGGGCGGTCCGGCAAGGCGCGGCGGAAGTGATCTACGGTGCGGGGAAGACCCCGGAGCAGATGATCGGAATCACGAAAGTGATGCTTGAAAACGGCGTGAAGACGATTCTGATTACCCGGCTCTCGAAGGAAGCGGCAGAGATTCTGAAGAAAGAATTCGAAATCGACTACCGTGCGGATGCCCGGATCGGTATTGTCGGAAGCCTTCCGGAGCCTGACGGCATCGGAACCGTTGTCGTAGCGACCGGCGGCACCTCGGATATTCCCGTAGCGGAAGAAGCGGCGCTGACCGCCGAGGCACACGGAAACAGGGTGATCCGGCTGTATGATGTCGGGGTGGCGGGACTTCACCGGACGCTCTCGCATTTGGACGAAATTATGTCCGCAACCGTGATTATCGCGATTGCCGGCATGGAAGGCGCCCTCGCCTCGGTCATCGGCGGACTGGCGGACTGCCCGGTCATTGCGGTCCCGACAAGCGTCGGCTACGGAGCTTCGTTTAACGGGCTCTCGGCACTCCTTTCAATGCTGAATTCCTGCGCCTCGGGGGTCTCGGTTGTGAACATCGACAACGGCTTCGGCGCGGGATATCTCGCGAGCATGATCAATCATATCGGGGCAAAGGAATAAATGCGGACCAAAAGAAGTCTGGAGATTCTTATCCCGCCGTCCTGGGACGGACGGACCCTGCTGAAATATCTTAAAAACGAGCTGGCCTTTTCTTCGGCAAAGGTCAGCTCTGTCAAATTTGACCCGGACGGCCTGCTGCTGAACGGGCAGCGGGTGACCGTGCGCGCCCTTCTTCATGAAGGAGACCGCCTGTCGGTGCTTCTCGCGGATTCGGAAAGAAAAGAAAACCACCTGATCCCGAATGAAATGCCGCTCACGATTCTTTACGAAGACGAGGACCTGATCGCTGTAGACAAGCCCGCAGGCCTGGTCTGCCATCCGTCAAAAGGACATCTCGTCGACTCCCTCTCCAGTGGACTTCGGGCGTATTTTGACAGACAGGATCCGGCGGCGCGGATTCACCTGATCGGCCGGCTCGACAAGGAAACCTCAGGGATCGTCCTCTCGGCAAAAAATGCGGTGGCAGCAGCAGTCCTCGAAAAAAGCGACAGCGTACAGAAGACCTATACGGCCTTCGCGTCGGGCGTTTTTGAAGAAAAGGAAGGCAGAATAACGATTCCAATGGTTTTTTCGCGGGACAGGGAAGGGATCCTTTGTGTGCGGGCGGGAAATTCCATAGAGGATAGCCGTGAAGGAAAATTCGGAAGAAACGAAACAGAAGAGGCTTTCGGAGAGAAAAGCGGGGAAGAAAGCCGTGAAAAGGCGGCCGAAACCGTCTATACGGTTCTTTCCGGGCGGGAGGACTTTTCCGTCCTCAGGGTAAGGATCGGAACCGGAAGGATGCACCAGATCCGTTTTCACATGGCTGAAACCGGTCATCCGCTTCTTGGAGACCGGCGCTACGGCGGCCCGGAAGAGAAGATCGGACGCGCAGCGCTGCATGCGGGAGAAATGACGCTGGTGCATCCCTTTACACAGGAAAGAATCTGCCTTACTGCCCCGCTTCCGGAGGATATGAAGCGGCTTTTATCCTGACAGGGGAGGCTCTTCAGGTCCAGGAATCATGCGTCTTTTTCGGACGCTTTTTCAGGCCCAGCGTGTTTTCGAAAAGGCGCCGCTTGCGATCGTGTCACGGAAGCTACGCGCTGTTTGCCCTGATCGTCCTGATCGTCTGTATTTTCTTCGTGCTTGACAAGAAGATTCCGCAGATTCATAAGGAGCCCGCCTTACGGTCGTTTCGGACCATAAGGCGGGCTCCATTTTAAGTGATTCAGTCAAAAAGCGCGGAGGCTTCCTCCAGCGTCTCGATGATGGAGATATGCTGCGGGCAGTGTTCCTCGCACTGGCCGCAGTGGATGCAGTCGCCGGCCTTTCCGCCGTCCTTCACTGCGCGGTCGTAGCGGCCCTTTGCGCCGTCCTTATTGCCGTAAACCTTCAGGAAGTTCATCGCTGCGAAGACGCCCGGAATATTGATCTGCATCGGACAGCCGTCCACACAGTACTTGCATGCGGTGCAGGGAATCGTCGGAACTGCATTGATGATTTCAACGGCCTTTTGGATGGTTGCCTGCTCCTCTTCTGTGAGCGGCTCGAAGTGCTCCATGTAGCCTGTGTTGTCGTTCATCTGCTCTTCATTGGACATGCCGGAAAGCACTGTAATGATGCCCGGAAGGCTTGCCACGAAACGGATAGCCCAGCTCGCGATCGAAAGCTCCGGATGAACAGCCTTGAAAAGGTCCTGTACTTCCTGCGTCATGGTGGTCAGAGAGCCGCCCTTCACGGGCTCCATGACGACGATCGGCTTATTGTATTTTCTGGCCACTTCATAGCATTTGCGGCTCTGTACGCCTTCGTCTTCCCAGTCCTTGTAATTGATCTGCAGCTGTACAAATTCCGCTTCCGGATGCTTTTTCAGGATATCCTCCAGCGCTTCCGCCGAATCATGGAAGGAGAAGCCGATGTGCTTTGCCTTGCCGGAGGCCTTCCACTCTTTCATGAATTCCCAGGCGTTCAGCTCCTCCGCCTTCTTCGCGGAATCCGCATTCA
The DNA here is from genome assembly GCA_947168905.1 of uncultured Lachnospiraceae bacterium. Taxonomy (GTDB): domain Bacteria; phylum Bacillota; class Clostridia; order Lachnospirales; family Lachnospiraceae; genus UBA1267. Next base: position 522 of record CAMVNR010000009.1, on the reverse strand, counting down.
GCGCGTGCAGCAGGTAGAAATCGAAATACTCGAGCCCTGCGCGCGAAAGGGACTCCTCAGCAAGCGGCGCGAGATCCTCGTATTTTTCTGCGTTCCACAGAGGAAGCTTTGAGGCGCACACAAACGAATCTCTCGGATAGCGCTCGACGACGCACTGCCTTAAGGCATCTTCGGACTTTCCGCCGTCATAAACATAGGCGGTGTCAAAATAGGTAAATCCCCGCTTCATAAAGGTGTCGACCATTTTACAGGTCTGTTCAATGTCTTCATCCTCGCCGATTTTCGGAAGCCGCATGAGTCCGAAACCGAGCTTCTTGATGTCTTCTCCCAGATACTTTTCTGCCATGTTGTTTATCCCTCTCTTTATAATTATACCCGTACAGGCAAAAAATGCCGGACGGCCTGTGAAATGATTATAATAAATTATAGCAGAATCATCGTGAAAAGTACAGTCTTTTGTCGGAAAGGGATCGCGTAAACTTACTGTAGGATTTTAGCGGGCAGACACCACCCAGAGACATT
>CAMVNR010000008.1 GCA_947168905.1 uncultured Lachnospiraceae bacterium | reverse complement strand
TCCTCGATTATCTCTTGGAGAACTGAGGTGCGCGACGTGCGGCTTTGAGGCCGTACTTCTTACGCTCTTTCATTCTCGGGTCACGAGTCAGGTAACCTGCTTTTTTCAGAATCGGACGGTTCTCAGCATCTGCTTCACACAGCGCACGGGAAAGGCCGTGACGGATTGCGCCAGCCTGGCCGGTGGTGCCGCCGCCTCTGACAGTAACGATGATGTCATACTTTCCGACAGACTCGGTAGCCACCAGCGGCTGATTGACAACCACTTTCAGGGTCTCGAGGCCGAAGTACTCATCGATGCTTCTCTTATTGATTGTGATGTTTCCTGTACCGGGCTTAATGTAGACACGAGCGATGGAGCTCTTTCTTCTGCCGGTTCCGTAAAACTTATCTGCCATCTTCTTTTTTCCTCCTGCCGATTAAAAGGTCAGTGTCTCAGGCTTCTGAGCAGCATGCGGATGCTCCGGACCTGCGTACACATGTAACTTTGAAAGCATCTGATTGCCCAGGGGTCCCTTCGGAAGCATTCCCTTAACAGCAAGGCGAAGCACTTCTGCGGGCTTTTTCTGAAGCATTTCCTTCAAGGTTTTGGACTTGAAACCGCCGATATAATCGGAGTGGGAATAATACAGCTTCTGATCCAGCTTCTTTCCGGTTACGACAACCTTCTCAGCATTGACGATAATAACATAATCACCGGTATCAACATGCGGTGTAAAAATGGGCTTGTTCTTTCCCCGTAAGACCTTCGCAACTTCCGATGCGAGGCGGCCTAATGTAAGTCCTGCAGCGTCGACGACGTACCATTTTCTTTCAATGGTCTTAGGACTTGCCATAAATGTATTCATGGTCTTCTCCTCCAAATATGGGTTCTTAATGATTGTCAACTGCAGTCACTTAAGATCGGACAATGTTTACCGGGGCTTTGGCTCGCATGCCGTTCCCAAAGGACAGCTTTTATATTATATTACATGGAAATTGTGATGTCAAGTGAAAATCGTCTGAATTCAAGGAATTTCAAGGAATTCTTACTGTTCGAAGTTCACAAAGCCCTCGCCCAGGACCTCCCTCGCATCCATTACAATTACGAATGCTTTGGGGTCCATCGTATAGACGATTTCTTTCAGCCGTACGATTTCTTTCTTGTTCAGCGCCACAAAAAGCATGTTCTTTTCTTCTCTGGAGTACATTCCTTCTGCTCTTAACGCAGTCGCTCCGCGGTCAATCTCCTGCATAATCTGCTCTGCGATTTCCCGGTACCGGTCTGAAACGATATATACTCCCTTCGCGAATTTGCTGCCTTCCAGAACCATGTCGGAAATCTTGGCGCTGATCGCTACGGCAATGATCGAATACAGGCCGATACGAAGGCTGAAGGTCAGAAGACCGGCCAGAATAATCACGCCGTCCATAACCTGCATGATCTGCGGAATTGAATAGTATTTCAAAAGCTTCTCATGGATCAATGCGGCCAGGGTATCTGTTCCGCCGGTTGTCGTGTCCACATAGAATATCAGACCGAGTCCGACACCGTACAGAATTCCGCCGAAGACGACCTGAAGAAGGAGATCCGGCTCCGCAACAATCGGTCTGGCCGGAATAATGGCAAGAAAGCCCGTAAATACCGCTGTGGAAAAAACTGTCCGCCGGATAAATCCCCATCCCTTAATACGCCAGGCAATGATAAAAAGCGGAACATTCAGAGTAAGCGTCGTGAGCCAGAGAGGAATCCTGCCCCCGCTCAGATGCTTTATAATGATTGCGACACCTGAAAAGCCGCCGAGAACGATGCCTGAAGGATCAAAAACCATATTGGTCATTGCCGCCATCAGGAAGTCTCCCGTGACTATGAACAGGATTGTCCTGATTTTCTTATGCCCTGCAAGAAATTTCATATATTTTCCCGTCAAAAATGTTCAAATTTTTTAAAAATATTTTTTCCCTGATTTATATACTTCAATGCCGCATGTTTTCTGGGCTTTTGTTGGATTTGTATACAACAGCATTTACATTTTCCGGGACATCCTGTCGCTGGTACTCCGGACAGATATCTGCTATGATACATCCAGTTACACAAAATACCGGTTTTGGGAACAAAAAGGAGGTTTTTATGGCATCAAAGAACTCAAACAAGAAAGACAAAGAATCCAGCCTGCTGTCAGGAATCTACTCGCCGAAGCGGAAGGAACTGATCATGAAACGTCCCGAAACACTGACCGTCGGGCAGCGCCTCCGAAGAGAACGGTATCTCAGAAAATGGTCACTGGAAAAAATGGCGGCGTATCTGGGAATATCGACGAGTTATCTTGGCGCGCTGGAACGCGGAGAACGTTCGCTCTCAGCCTCGGTTGAATCAAAAATTCACCGGCTTCTGCATCTCTCCTATGACTTTCTGCACGTCGGCATTACGCTCTCCGGAGAGGCTATCTCCCAATATGTTCACGAGTCCGTCAATTACAGCACCAAGCACAATGTGGATGTGCTTCTCGGCGTCTGTACCGAAGAAGAGCTGGAAAGCTGCTATGAGCTGATCCACACTTTTCTGATCAACCGAAGGAAACGGGTCTATAATCCGTCACCGTCTTATCCCGGAAGAACCGAGCCGCGCCAGACTTCTCCCCTCCCAGAGCGGGAAGCAGCGAGAGAGGACATATCGCTGAAGAACCCTACGAAAGCTTTTCCTGATCCCCCGAAAGGAGCATGACCTCATCGGATCCGATCTGTATCTTTCCCGCTTTCAACAGAGAGCCGAGCGCCTTCTTGAATCCGTTTTTACTCATCCCAAGTTCCCGGCGGATCACCTCTGGCCGGGCATTCTCCGAAAATGGCAGTATCCCGCCATATTCAGCCATTTTATTTAAAATCGTTTCCGCATCTGCTGCAATCTGTTCAAATGCGCGGTTCCGCTCCGAAAGATCCAGTTTGCCGTCTTTTCTTACGCGTACAACCCGCCCGGAAACTTCTTCCCCGAGCCGGTACCTGCGAAGCACCTGGGAAGACGGAATCAATCCGAAAATCATCCGTTTCGGATCTGCCTCCTTCGGATAAACCGCTACAAAAACGCCGAAGTTCTGTTCAATACGGTAAACTACACCCCTGAATGCGTCTTCCCGACGAAATTCTCCCGGCTCTGCAGCAGACAGGCGGTTATAAATCCGCGTGGTCGCAGCCAGGCGGGAAGAACGGTCGAGGTACATATACGCCAGAACGCTGTCATGCGCCTTCAGCCTTTCCTCCTGTTCGTGGAAAGGCACAAACAAATCTTTTTCAAGGCCCCAGTCCAGGAAAGCGCCGATTTTAGCGGCAGCCTTTACTTCCAGGCGGGCAAATTCTCCAAGCTGTATCTTTGGCGTATTCGTCGTGGCAATCAGCCGATCCTCAGAGTCAAGATAAAGAAATACGCGGATTCTGTCTCCCGGTTTTGTATTTTCCGGAACCTGCTTCCGGGGGAGAAGCACACTCTCTTCAGTGCCTGTTTTCCCAAGATATACGCCGAAGTCTGTCTCTCTGAGAACTGTCAGATTTTCTGTCTGTCCGATGCTGAAATTTGTTTTCATGGTTTTTCCGTCCTTTAGGGTTTTATTTTCGCACTTAAGCGAACCAAAAAGGCAAGACAGTAGAAAGCTACCGTCTTGCCTTCGCTGCATATCTTGATTATGCTGCGGCACACTGAAAAGCTTCCTTCTCAGTGTGCCTCTTATATTCCGTTACTGCTGTGCAACTTCTCTTCCGTACATTTCCTTCAGCTCTTCGAAGTGTTTGTAGCGAAGAGCAGCGGTCTTGGCTGCCTTGTCAAACAGCTTCTCCGCACGCTCCGGGAACGAACGGGTCAGGGAGGAATAACGAGCTTCGTTCAGGATGAATTCCTTGTAATCCGTGGTCGGAGCCTTGGAATCGATCGTGAGCGGGTTCTTGCCTTCCGCCTTAAGTGCCGGGTTAAACCGGAACAGGTTCCAGTAACCGCAGTCTACAGCCTTCTTCATCTCGGTCTGGCAGTTGGTCATGCCGCCCTTGATGGAGTGCATTTCGCAGGGAGCGTAGCCGATGACGATAGACGGTCCCGGATATGCTTCCGCTTCCTTCAGAGCCTTCAGGGTCTGATTGCGGTCTGCGCCCATTGCGATCTGAGCAACGTAGATGTAGCCATAGGACATCGAAATCTCGGAAAGCATCTTCTTCTGGATTTCCTTGCCGGCCGCTGCAAACTGTGCAACCTGGCCGATGTTGGAAGCCTTGGAAGCCTGTCCGCCGGTATTGGAATAAACTTCGGTATCGAAGACCATAATATTGACATCCTCACCGGAAGCAAGGACATGGTCCAGTCCGCCGTATCCGATATCGTAAGCCCAGCCATCGCCGCCGAAGATCCAGATGGACTTCTTATTCAGATATTCCTTATGCTCCAGGATATCGCAGCATAATTCACACTTCTCGGGAAGTGCTTCAAGCGCTGCAACAAGAGCCTTCGTAGCTGCCTGGTTCTTCTCACCGTCATTCACGGTGTCCAGATAAGCCTGGCCGGCTGCCTTGACTTCTTCCGGATGCTCGTCAGATGCGACGATTGCCTTCACCTTTTCGATCAGGCGGTTCCGGATAGCTTTCTGTCCAAGATACAGACCAAAGCCGTGCTCTGCATTGTCCTCAAACAGGGAATTCGCCCAGGCCGGTCCTTTGCCCTCAGCCGTTGTTGTATACGGGCTGGTAGCCGCGGGTCCGCCCCAGATGGAAGAACATCCGGTTGCGTTCGAGATATACATGCGGTCGCCGAAAAGCTGTGTAATGAGTCTTGCATAGGAAGTCTCGGCACAGCCTGCGCAGGAGCCGGAGAACTCCAGGAGCGGCTTCTTGTACTGAGATCCGATCACGTTTGCGGTATTCGCAAGCTCCGGCTTCTCGGTAACTTCAGCTACACAGTAGTCAAATGCTGCCTGCTGCTCATCCTGAGTCTCACGCGGCACCATCTTGAGGGACTTGGTCGGGCAGACGCCTACGCAGACGCCGCAGCCCATGCAGTCCATCGGAGAAATGGCAAGGGTGAACTTGTAGCCGGCCTTCTTGACCAGTGCTGCCTTCTCGGCATACTTTGTGACTTCCGGAGCCTTTGCTGCTTCTTCTTCGGAAAGAGCGAAGGGACGGATGGTTGCGTGCGGGCAGACAAACGAGCAGGCGTTGCAGGCCACACAGGTTGTTTCGTTCCATTCAGGAACCATAACCGCGACACCGCGCTTCTCAAATGCAGATGCGCCCTGTTCGAAGGTGCCGTCTGCGTGCTCGTTGAAAGCAGATACGGATACGCTGTAGCCGTCCATCTTGCCAACCGGATGCATGATCTCTTCGACCTGCTTCACCAGCTTCGCAGCGCCTTCTTCGGTGCTGACAGCTGCTTCATCAACCGCATCCTTCCACTCTGCCGGAACTTCAACCTTCACATATGCATTGACGCCGAGGTCGATTGCCTTGTGGTTCATATCGACGACATCCTGGCCCTTTTTCAGGTAGGACTTCGTAGCCGCATCCTTCATATGCTGAACCGCTTCTTCGATCGGCATGACGTTCGCAAGTGCGAAGAACGCAGCCTGAAGAGTGGTATTCGTACGCTTGCCCATGCCGATAGATGCTGCAAGGTCGATTGCATTGATGGTGTAGAGCTGAATATTGTTGTTCGCGATATAACGCTTGGTTTCCGCGTTCAGCTTCTCGAACAGTTCCTTCTCATCCCACTGGCAGTTGATCAGGAATACACCGCCCGGCTTCACGTCATTGACCATCTTGTAGCCTTTTTCAATATAGGACGGATTGTGGCATGCCACAAAGTCAGCCTTATTGATGTAGTAAGGGCTCTTGATGGGCTTGTCGCCGAAACGAAGGTGAGAAACGGTAATGCCGCCGGTCTTCTTCGAATCGTACTGGAAGTAAGCCTGTACATACTTGTCGGTATAGTCGCCGATGATCTTGATGGAGTTCTTGTTCGCGCCGACAGTACCGTCACCGCCCAGACCCCAGAACTTGCATTCGATGGTGCCTTCCGCTGCGGTGTTGGGAGCCGGTTTTTCTTCCAGAGACATGAAGGTCACATCGTCGTTGATTCCGAGTGTGAAGTGTTTCTTCATATCATCCTTTGCCAGTTCGTCATATACTGCAAATACAGATGACGGAGGCGTATCCTTGGAGCCGAGACCGTAACGGCCGCCGATCACCTTAATGCCTTCGCGGCCGACTTCGGAAAGAGCGGTCACAACATCAAGATACAGGGGCTCGCCGAGAGCACCGGGCTCTTTGGTTCTGTCAAGAACAGCGATCTTTTTCACGGTAGCGGGAATTGCTTCGGCAAGCTTTTCTGCTACGAAAGGACGGTACAGGCGGACCTTGACAAGGCCGACCTTCTCACCCTTTGCAGTAAGGTAGTCAATAACTTCCTCGGCAACGTCGCAGATCGAACCCATCGCGATGATGATGTTCTCTGCATCCGGAGCTCCGTAGTAATTGAAAAGCTTATAATCTGTTCCGAGCTTTTCATTTACCTTGCCCATGTACTCCTCAACAACCGCGGGAAGCGCATTGTAATACTTGTTGCAGGCTTCTCTGTGCTGGAAGAAGATATCGTCATTCTCATGGCTGCCGCGCATTACCGGATGCTCCGGATTCAGAGCGCGCTTACGGAACGCTTCGACCGCGTCCATATCAACCATTTCCTTCAGATCGTCATAATCCCAGATCTCAATCTTCTGGATCTCATGAGAGGTGCGGAAGCCGTCGAAGAAGTTCAGGAAGGGTACACGTCCTTTGATCGCGGAAAGATGAGCTACCGCGCCAAGGTCCATAACTTCCTGAGGATTCGTCTCGGCAAGCATTGCGAAACCGGTCTGACGGCAGGCATAAACGTCGGAATGGTCACCGAAAATGTTCAGTGCGTGGCTGGCGACACAGCGCGCAGACACATGGAAAACTGCAGGCAGGAGCTCGCCGGCGATCTTATACATGTTGGGGATCATCAGAAGAAGACCCTGAGAAGCGGTATAAGTCGTGGTAAGAGCACCTGCGTTCAGAGAACCGTGAACAGTTCCTGATGCGCCGGCTTCCGACTGCATTTCAGCAACCTTTACAGTCGTGCCGAAAATGTTCTTCTGTCCAGCGGCAGACCACTGGTCCACATAATCGGCCATCGGGCTGGACGGGGTGATCGGGTAAATGCCGGCCACTTCGGTAAATGCATACGAAACATGTGCCGCAGCATTATTGCCGTCCATGGTTTTCTTTTTTCTAGCCATTTGTGAATTCCTCCTCATATCTTTGAAACCACACAAAAGAGTCTCTTATGCGGTCACAGTATCACACATATTAGTATAGACGGTTTCCGGCTTTTTTTCAACTGATTTTTCATAGAAATATCGCATAAATCATCCGCCTGTTCCGGCGCAGGACTTTTTGGTGCGGCATTCTGCGGCAATTGACTTTTTGCCTCTCCTGATTTATGATATGAGCATGATCCGTGTTCAGTATGCCGGCTGTCACCATACAGAGGAGAACTATACAAGAATACAGCGTCCCAAAGGATCGGGAGATTATCTCCTGATCCTGTTTGAGTCGGCCATGCATGTCATGACCGAGGAGACCATCGAAACCGCCCAGCCTTCGGCCTGTATCCTGTATACGCCCGGTGTCCCTCAGGACTACAGCGCCATCCGGGATTTCCGCTTAAGCTATGTGCATTTTACAGCTTCCGAAAGTGACCTCGAAGGATTTTCGGTGCCGCAGAACCGGATCTTTTATCCTGAAGATCCGGCCTATGTCATCCGGGTTCTCGGCCGCATTGACACTGAATTCTATACCCGGGACCTGATGTTCGGGCCTGAGCTTGATCTGGAGCTCAGACGTCTTTTCATCCTCTTTTCGCGAGAGGAAAACACACGGCTTCTGGAAGAGCGCGAAGGCACAGAGCTTTACCGGCTGTTTCTTCAGGCCCGCTATACCATGCTCGCAAACTGCGAGAGGGAATGGGCCTCCACCAATATGTGCGAAATGGTTTCCCTGTCCCGCAGCCAGTTTTACAAATATTACAATGATTTCTTCGGCATCTCGCCGATGGCGGACCTGCAGGAGGCAAGGATCCGGAAGGCCAAAATCCTTCTGACGGACCGGCGCCTTTCGGTCACGGAAGTCGCAGAGCGCTGCGGCTACCGGAGCATCCAGCATTTTTCGCGGACCTTCCGGGAGCACTGCCGGATGTCTCCCGTCAACTACGTCAAATCGCTCGGATTATAAAGCAGTTCCCTTTTCATCGCTTTCCAGCACGCCGCTTCCCCGGATCTCGTTAAGGAAGCGGCTTTCTTCGCGCCTTCTGCCGGCAATACTTCGGGGCACGCACACCAGAAGCTCCGTTTTTGCCCGTGTCATTGCCACATAAAAAAGTCTCCGCTCTTCCGAAAGCTCCTCCTCCGATTCCGCTTTCGTATGCGGGAGATTCTGCTCGCACACGTCCGTGATGATAATCCTTTCATATTCCAGTCCCTTTGCCCGGTGAATCGTTGAAAGCACCACACGCCCTTTCAGGTCGTCGTCTTCACGTTTTTCCAGAAGCTCCTTCGAAAAAGCCGCAATGAAGCGGTACCATTCGGATACCGTCCGAAAGCCTCTCGCGCTATCCTGGACAAAGTCGAGGACTTCCGGAATTTCGGAGGCGCCGGCGTCCCGTCTTTTGGCAGCCTCCGCGTAGTATTCATCCAGTCCCATTCCTCTTCGGATATAGTTCACCATGGCGTAGGGAACCGAGATCCTCAGAAGGAGGCTGAGTTCCCGTGAAAGCATGTCCACCTTCTCGGTCATCCAGGAGCGGCTCGTGTCCTGCCGGTAAAATTCCTTTAAGTTGTCCAGTTCTACGGTTTCGTCCGGCAGATCCGAGCGCCGGAAATAACGCACGGGACAGTTCATGAATTTCAGGAAATTCGCCCTCCTGTGATCCCCGAGGGCATAGTTGATCACGGAAAAGAGCGTATCGGCCGCATAGTGATGGAAGGGGTTCTGCACCTTATCTCTGAAAACAAAGGGAACGCCGGAAAAAAGGAGCGCGGCGCTGAATGCGGATATTGCTGCGTTTGTGCGGAAGAGCACTGCGGTCTCTGAAAGCTCCCTTCCTTCCTCAAGGTCATTACGAAGCATTTCCGATATCCGCCGGTACTCTTCTTTTTCAGATGAAAAATGCCGGATAACGACCGGCTTTCCTTCTCCCGAAGCCGCCTGAAGTGATTTCTGATAACGGTCTTTATTGTGGGAAATCAGCCTGAGAGATGCCTTTACGATTTCCGGCGAAGAACGGTAATTCACGTTTAAACGCACGGTACTGCACCCCGGGAATTCCCGCCCGAAGCGCAGCATGATGTCGGGGCTTGCCCCGCGGAAACGGTAAATCGCCTGGTCGTCATCTCCGACGGCAAAGATCCTGTTTGACGGCGCAGCCATCAGCCTGCAGATATCCGCCTGCACGGGACTCACGTCCTGATATTCGTCGACCAGAATGTAGCGGTATTTCTCCTGAAGCGCTTTCCTTGTCCCGGATTCTGTTTGAAGCATTTCCCGCGTGAGGAGCAGGATATCGTCATAGTCCAGCTTTCTAAGCCTCCGAAGTTCGTTCGTGTAAAGCCGGACCAGCTTCATTTCTTTCTGTTCCGGCATTTTCTTCTCCTCCATTCCGCAGCGGATCTTCGAAAAGCCCGAAAGGAGCGACTCCATAACCATGCTGTCTGCAGCAGCCTCTGGGCAGTATTTCCTCATTAATTCCTGAAGTATCTTCTGCTTTTCCCCTTCTTTTACCAGATTGTCCGTCGTCAAACCATATTTTCTCGAAACTGCCCGGTAGAATACCGAGTGAAAGGTCCCGAATGTAAGGTCCGGATACTTTCCGCCGGTTTCTTTCCGGAAGCGCTCCTGCATTTCAGAAGCCGCTGCCCGGGTAAAGGTCAGGACCAGGACAGACGACGGCGGTACGTTCGCCTCTTCGACCAGAAAACGACAGCGCGCAGCGATCACCGCCGTCTTTCCGGAGCCCGGACCGGCAATCACGAGGCAGGGCCTTAGGGGGTCTTCCGTAACGGCCTGAAGCTGCGCCTTATTCAGTTTCCCCGAAAAGCCCTCTGTTTTCTTCTCCATAATGTCTTCCTTTCTGTGTGTATTTTCCCCCAAAAACGACCGATGGCGCCGTGAGGACAAGCCTCTCGGCGCCATTTAGCGGATATGGATGATGTCAGCCGGGGAACGAGAAAGCGCAAGCGCTTTTCGTATCACTCCGTCTCTTTCCGGCATCATTTGTTTTAAATATAAAAACACCTGCAGTTTCTTTACGACAGCTGCTCAATTGCCGCGCGGATTCTTGCAAGGGATTCTTCTTTTCCGAGAATCTCGAGAAGCTCAGTAGCGCCGCCCGGTGTCTGGGGAAGTCCCGAAAGCGCGGTACGGATCGGCCAGAGGACGGTTCCGTTCTTGTACTCATGTTCCGCGGCAAAGCCCGTAAGAAGCGTATAAAGCGCGTCGTTTGTGAAGTCTTCCTGCCCTTCAAGCACCGGCACGACTTCCTGAAGAACTTTAAGCGAGGACTCCTCTGTCGACTTCATCTTCTTATGGACATACATTTCATTGCCGTACTCCGGCACTTTCTCAAAGAAAGCGATTTTCTCCGGAATCTCGGTGAATACTTCAATTCTGGTCTTGACCATCATCGCGATCTTCCTGCGGTCGACATCCCGCTTAATCGTCTCCTCAATGATCGGAAGCGCACGCTCAAGGTACGCCGCATCGTCCATCTTCTTAATATATTCGCCGTTCATCCACTTCAGTTTTCCGTAGTCGAAAACAGCCGGGGATTTATTCATGCGCCGGTAGTCGAATTTGCGGACCAGGTCCTCAAGGCTCATGATTTCCTCATTGTCCTCGGGCGACCAGCCAAGAAGCGCTACAAAGTTGACAATGGCCTCTTCTAAGAAGCCCTGCTCCACCAGGTCCTCGAAAGAACTGTGGCCGGAGCGTTTGCTGAGTTTTTTGTGCTCCTCATCCGTGATTAACGGACAGTGCACATAGACCGGCACCTTCCAGCCGAAAGCGTCATACAGACGGTTGTATTTGGGGCTGGAGCTTAAGTATTCGTTTCCGCGTACGACATGGGTAATGCCCATCAGATGATCGTCGACAACATTTGCAAAATTATAGGTCGGATAGCCGTCGGACTTAATGAGGACCATGTCGTCAAGCTCGCTGTTGTCCACGGTAATATCGCCGTAAATCTCGTCATGGAAGGTTGTCTGTCCCTCGGTGGGGTTATTCTGACGGATAACAAAGGGCTTCCCTGCATCCAGATTCGCCTGGATTTCCTCTTTGGAAAGGCCAAGGCAGTGCTTGTCATAAATCCGAATTTCCTTACCGTCCTCACCGACCTTCGTTTTCAGCGAGTTCAGCCGCTCCTCATCGCAGAAGCAGTAATATGCCTCTCCCTTGTCGATGAGCTTCTTCGCGTATTTCATGTAGATTCCGGCTTTCTGGCGCTCGGACTGGACATAGGGGCCGCAGCCGCCGTCCTTATCCGGGCCTTCGTCGTGTACAAGTCCGGTTTTCTGCATTGTACGGTAAATAATATCCACGGCGCCTTCGACATAGCGCTCCTGGTCCGTATCCTCGATCCTGAGGAGGAAGTCGCCGTTTTCATGCTTTGCAATCAGGTACGCGTAAAGAGCCGTCCGCAGGTTTCCGACATGCATGCGTCCCGTCGGGCTTGGCGCAAAACGGGTCCGGACTTTTCCCTCTTCGAACTCCTTCTCTTCGCCGATCTCATCCGGAATAACCCAGGCGTCGGGATCTTTCGCACCCTCTCCGTCCTTGCCTTCCGCCTGCTCGACATAGGGCTTGAAGATCCTGTTCAGAATATACGAATCCAGGAACACCACCAGTCCGTAACCGAGTAGAAGAAGCGGGAAGAAGCCGACGAAGAAAACGACAAAATAAACCACCGCAAAGATGAACAGCATGACAATCGTCCAGCCAAGATGCTTCAGGGACATAAAGAATGCGTTCATAATCGTCGTGCGCACGGTGTTGACGAAGCGCGACTGCAGCGCAAAAACATACTGCAGCGTCATCAGATAAATAATCAGGAATCCGATGTCGACCACCCACATGACCAGGTAGAAGGTGCTTACCGCGCGGTTTGCGGTGTAGAACCAAAGTCCGTATCCGAGAAGTGCTCCGACCACAAGGAGAATAATGCCGATGATCATTCCCTGCTTCAGATTCTCCTTAAAGGACCGGAAAAATGCCCGTACATAATGCGGGTCCTCGTCCCGGACATCCCGCATCATAGCATAGTACAGTGCTGTCGTCGCAGGTCCGATTGTAACGACCGGAAGGCTGCAGACCAGCCAGATAATATGCAGAACAAATGCGTCGACAAGTTTTCCGATGAACTGCCACACAGGGTTGTTCATATCAAATACTTTTTTCATAACCACCTCTGAAACATAAAGCTCTGTCCTTAGGCGAAGGATATCAGGCGCCGTGAAAAAAGTTATTTCCGGTCATCCCCGTATAAAGACAGTATCTATTAATATATCAGAAATCCATTGTCTTTTCAAGGCGAACCTCCAAAATCCTTTCCGAAATTAACAATTATTTCACGATTTAGCGCTTCTATTTTCGGGCGACTTATGATAAAATCGGAAAAGTCGGTACGTTTTCATAAACGTACGGGCCGAAACTATGATCAAACGGAGCAACCCTTATGGCAGATATATACGGAGAAGGAAGCAATTCAAAAAAACAATGGGACAAGCTGAAAGGCGCCCCCCTGAAGGATAAAGTAAAATATATCGCCCAGTACTACGGAATCGCCATTATCGCGGTCATCGCCGGAATCATCTTTATTGTATCGATGGTCAGAACCATTATCTACAATTCCGTCCCGGTCATCATCTCGATCGAATGCTATTCCGGAGTAGTCGCGGAGGACGCGGGTGACCGGCTGATGGAGAAAATCGCACCGCTTCTTGAAGCCGACCCGTCAAAATACCACATTGAAGTTTCTGCTTCGCTGATCGAAGGCGGCGACATGCAGCAGGCATATACGCTGTCTCAGAAGATTTTCGCACGGATCGCGGCTGCGGACCTGGACTGCTGCATCGGCGCCGAATCCCTGCTGTACTCCTATATGGACAAGGAAGATCCGGAAGAAAACGCTTTCCGGAATCTGAAGGATCTGCTCCCGGAGGATCTCTACGCGCGGCTGCTTTCGGAAAACCGAATCATCTTCCTTTCCCCTGAGACAGAAGACTGGCCATACGGCATCGATATTTCAAACACCGACCTTGCAGAAACCATCGGCTTAAGCGGAGAAGGACATGTGCTCAGTTTTGTCGTTTCGACCACCCGCCCGGAAGCCCAGGAGGCGCTTACAAAACTGATTTACGAATAAACCAGACAGGAAAAGAGCGTTTTTCCGAAACTATAAGGAAACCGTTGTAAAAAAGAGAACGGAGGATGCATCCATGATGATTCTCTCCGCTCTCTTTTTTTACGGATACGATGGTCCATTTTTGAAAATTCGCAAATTTCGAACTTTCCCCCGCCGTTTCATTGACTTATTCAGTGCATAATGATATAGTGAATTCAGATTACGAGACCCAGGATCGGAGACTCCATTATGAGGCAGGCTGCGAAGTCCGTCCCGCCGTATGCGGGACAGGAGCCATATCTGCATTTCTGCTTTTCGGAGGCGAGCGGCAAAAAAGCGCTCGCCCTGTTGGAACGCCTGTATGTACGCGGCGTGCGCGTCTGGTATCCTGTAGAAGCGCCGAAAGAGCAAACTGCGCGGGATGCACAGGACGCCAGGATGCTCAGTGCAGCAGTGACTGTCATCTTTCTTGACGAGGCATTCCGAAACGATTCGGCGGCCAAAAGCCGGCTCCTCACCTGTCAGCAGAACGCTCAGCCGATCATCTGCATCAATACGGACGGAGGCGACAGCGGCCTTTCAATCGGGCTGCACGCAGATACGGTCGTGATCCGTCCGAAACGGGGCGAAGGCGCGGATTCCTTTGAGCAGGAGCTTCTTCACACCGATGGTTTTTCACAGGAGCTGATCGGAGAGCCCGGTAAGATTCACGGCCGAGCCCTCGGCGTCCTGATCCGCATAATCATCGTGCTCTGCGTCCTTATGCTCCTCTTCGGATTATGGCGCTTTTTCACACAGTTTAGGGGAATGGAACAGGACGAAGCAGATACGGTTGTATTTTCGGATTCCTCCATACTGGAAGCCGTGCGGGAAGCTCTCGGCGGCGGACAGGTCACCTCGGAGAGGCTTCCCGCCGTAACCGTACTTCGTCTTCCGGGCGATACCCTTCCGGAAACACTTTCCGACCTTTCACTCCTGCCCCGGCTGGAAACCGTCGAAATCTCCCAGCAGGCGGCAAAAGACATTTTCGCTCATCCCGAACTCTTCGATTATACCATTGCTCTCTACGGAGGTGTCTCCGAATGAGTACCTATTTTCAGCCGTACGAGGGCAAACGCCCCTATGTTTTTATCAGCTATGCGCACCGTGATTCCGAGCGCGTACTTACCCTTTTGAATGAACTGAATGCCAGGAAACTCCGTCTGTGGTACGACGAAGGCATTCCCGCGGGCAGCGACTGGCCGAAGAATATCGAGCTTCACATGCGAAACAGCGCCTCTGTGCTGTTCTTTCTGTCGGAAAGCGCCATGGCCTCGGCAAACTGCTATTCGGAAATCCAGACTGCGCATAATCTCTCGAAACCGATCGGAATTGTCCGGCTGGATGACGCGGTGCCGGACAGCCGGTGGAAGGCGCTTCTTGAAAGCGCCCCGGTCCTTGGCTCGGCCCCGGAGCCGCAAGCGGAAGATGTGCAAAGCTGGAAGCTTCTCAAGCGGAAGTACTACCGCAGATGGTCGGACAATCTTCGGACCGATGTGATCGGTCTTGCAGTTTCTTTGTTCCTTCTCCTTGGCGTCGCTGCAGGTCTGATTGCGCTTATTAATACCGAACCTGAACGCTCTTCCCCGGATGCCGCCGCGCCTCCTCCGGCCACGGAAACCACTGCAAAAGCTCCCGAAGAAACAGTTCCGGAGCCGACTGTCGACCCCGGATTGTTCCCGGTCGTTTTCCCGGATGCGCAGCAGGAGCGCGCGGTGCGTCTCATTCTCCAAAAGTCCGAAGGCGATGTGCTGCGGCCCGATCTTGCCGATGTAAAAGAGCTGTATCTCTGCGGTAATATGGTGCTGGAGGATCCGGAGGACATCACCGCCGACACGGACGGTACGGTGCGTGTCAGCGGGGCACCCGTCGTTACCGGGATCGTTTCCGATCTTTCGCTGATCGGACAGATGGTCTTTCTTGAGAAGCTTGCGCTTGTTGACCAGCCGCTTGACGACCTTTCGCCGCTAAATGGCCTTGTGCTTCTTACAGAGCTGGATCTTCGAAGCAGTACCGTCTCTGATCTGTCCGTACTGACCGATCTTCCGAGTCTTACCGTCCTGCATCTCGAGCATACCGCCGTCAGCGACCTTTCGGCGCTCGAATCCCTGCCGTCCTTAAAAACCGTTACGGTCAGCGCGGATATGCTGCCGTTATATTTTACAGAGGATAAACCATTCCGTGTGATCCTGATTCCCTGACTCCCTGCTGCCACCAAAAGGAGGACTTCCATGGCCCTTACTAAACTTTCACTGGTTCCGCTGTACACAAAAGCCGATGAATCGCGCGTCCTGCCGGTTCTGGACGCTCTCCGTCAAAGAAAGATTCCCGTGTCAGACAATGGGGAAAGCCCGAAAGCCGGCGGAATCGTCCTCTTCTTCCTCTCCGCGAATCTGCAAGACGATCCACCTGTCATCAACCGCTTTCTCCTCCTTGACTCCGGGAAATCAGAGATCATCCCGGTCAATCTGGACGGGTCGGCGCCGCCGGATCTCATCGGGAATGCGATGATGGCAAAGAATACGATCTTTGCGGAGCGCTACTCTGTTGAGGAACTTGCGGACCGGATCGCCGGCGCCGCCAAAAAGCCGGCGAAAGCGGTTTCGCGCACGCGAAACATTATCATTGTGGCCGCTGCAGCGATTGTGCTCGCCGGGGTCGGAATCCTGTTGTGGCGGATCATCCCGCGCGGTACAGGCGAACCGAAAACGGACAATACGACCGCGCCGGTACACATCCCGGACGGGCTCGGAATTAGTGCTGAAGAGCTGGAGCAGATCCGCAATCTGATCATCATCGGCGACAAGCTGTATTATTTTAACGGGACGGAAGAATGGGTCGCTGAGGCGGGGCTTGCGCGCGTCGGTGCCGAACAGTACGCCACCCGCACAGAGGAAGACCTGATCGCGCACTGGTACAGCAAAGAAGACGGACATGAGATCGAAATGGCCGCATGGGACGATCTCGATTTCTTCCGGTACATGAAAAACGTCAGATTCATCACACTTGTTCGCGCTTCGTGCGAACTCCCCGATCTGTCCGGCCTGGAACAGCTTTCCCATATCGAGCTTATGGACTGCGATATCAGCAATATCGACGCGCTGAAAAACGCCCGGATGTATTCCTTCCGATACTCCGGCAGCACGCTTTCGGATTTCTCGCCGCTCTTATCCTGCAGCCGCCTCGAACGGGCAAACCTCACGCTGTATGCACCGATTCCCGAAGACCTCAGTTCGTTCGGGCCGCCAAACCTGACTGAACTCTTTATCGACTCCGACAGCACCGCTGCGTCCATTGATCTGTCGGGCCTGAAAAACTGTCAGAAGCTTTCAAAAGCAACCCTCGACAGTCTTCCGATCACGGATCTCTCCTGCCTTACAGACTGTAAAAAACTGAATGAGCTGGAGCTTATCAACCTTCCTGAATTGATGAGTGTCCGCGGGCTTGAGGGGCACACGTCTCTTCGGCGGCTGTTTGTGGATCACGAGACCGTTGGCCTTGCCGACATGTCAGCCCTGTCCGACAATACAAGCCTGAAATATGCCGACCTGCATGCACCTGCACTTTCGGATCTTTCCTGGCTTGCGAACGCAAAAAACATAGAAGAGCTTGATCTTTGGCAAGCCCATGGCCTAACCTCTCTGCACGGTCTTGAGGAGCACACCGCTCTTCGGCGCCTTCATGTCGAACAGGCAGAGCAGCTAAACGATATTACCGCCCTGCGAAGCTGTACAGAGCTCAGAGAAATCCTGCTGGCTGAGGTTTTCGGTCTTTCGGACATTTCTCCCGTCGTGAAGCTTCCGAAGCTTACAGATCTTGAGATCTACGGCTCCCGGCTTGATGATGTTGATTTTCTTTACGACATTACGAATAAGGACGGCTTCTCCTTCGGCATCGCAGAGGTCCGGGACTGGTCGGGGCTTGAAGCCATCGATCATTATGATTTTCTGAATGTAACCGACCGGACCGGAAGCGCGCTTCCGTATCTTCGCAATGCGTCCGTCCGCCGTTTCGAGCTCTGGTGCCGCAGCGGCATCAGCGACTGGAGCCGGGAGCCGTTCGACTGGTCGCAGTTCCCGAGTGTAACTGAAGATCTGATGCTGCACGGCGTTGTGTCCTTCGAAGGGATGCCTGAACTTCCGATCACAGGGCTTTTCATTGATGATTCGCAGATGCTGACCTCTCTTTCGGGCATTCAGAATCTCGCGAACACAGAAACAAATCTTCTGCGGATACATGTCAAGGGCTGTCCACGTCTTACGGACTGGTCCGCGCTAAACGGAATGAAGCTTGCCGGAATCAGCTTCGAAAACACCTTCAGCCTGCCGGATTTTGCCGCTATCGAGACGAATTTTATCGGCCTTGAAGCACCGGTCGACCTTTACGACCTGCACTGCTTTGACGGCATGGATCCCGACCGGAATGTTTCCATCGAACTTTTCCAGACGATGGACGTGACGGATCTGTCGCCGCTTTACGCACTGAAAAACGGTGAAATGCTGCAGGTTCCCGCACATCTTCAGGAGCAGGCCAGGCTTCTTACGGAGAGCGGCAATTTCCGGGAGTTCGAAGTCGTTTATCCCGACGAGTGGTGGGAGCCTGCTGAGTTTAACATCCAGCTGCTTTCGCTGGACGAGCTGGATACGCTGCCGGAAGCGGTGCTGAAGCGCATAAATCAGCTGAATATGGCAGGCGATGTAATTTTCAGTCAGGACGAATACGATCTCGATCAAATCTGGGAAGAAGACGAGCCAGCCTTTGTGCTTCGCTCGCGCGACGGCGATGAAAGCCATGATATTGTCATCGAACGTCCCGGTACGCTGCCTGATTTTTCGAGACTCTCCGTACTGACCGGCCTCGAACATCTTCGACTTGTAAATCAGTCATTCACATCCATTGACGGAATCCAGAATCTCCAGGAGTTAAAGAATCTGGAGATCACGTTTACGCCGACGCTTTCAGATGCTTCTCCCGCGTTTACGCTTCAGGAGCTTCAGGAGCTTTCTCTGGAGTACAGCGGCGTAACAGATATCCATGGGATTCAGAATCTTAGAAACCTGGAGTTTTTAAACCTCAATGGCCTGAAACTTGCTGACCTTGCTCCTCTTGGCAGCCTTCCGGAGGACTGCAATTTCGTATTTGAGTTCCCTCTGATGACCTTTGAGGAATTCCTGGCGCTGCCTGATTCCGTGCTGTCGCGCATCCGCGAGATCGGATTCTTCGGCAATTACGTGATGAAGGACCCCTGGGGCGACCTGTGGTTCGAAGAAGACTGGGATGAGGAAAGCCCCGACCACTTTATCCATGATAACACGGCGGACACCCGTATCCCCATCGGACAGGGGCCGATCACTGATCTCGGGTTCTTGAACCGCCTGCCGAATCTGGAGCATCTGCATCTCTACGCCCAGCCGATTGATTCATTAAATGGCATTGAAAGCGCCAAAAACCTGCGCCGCTTTAATTCCCGCCGGACGGGCATTTCCGACCTTACGCCGCTGTATAAGCTTCCGCAGCTGGAGAATATCAGCGTAGAAAACACGGCAACGCTTACTTCCATCGACGGCATTGAGCAGCTTGAACATCTGACCTGTCTGAACATCGGAGGGACGGGCGTAAGCGATCTGTCTTTCATTAAGGAAATCGACTATACTTACTGTATGACGCCGGACGAGGAAGGCAATGTGTCCGGTTTCGACCTCGGCGTGGATAATCTGCAGGGAACACTTCCCGATGAGCAGTATGCTCTGCTCTCTTCTGTGCCGTATTATCACAGCCTGAACGTGTTTAACACGGACTGCTCGCTCTTTATCGGCGTGCTGAAGGACACCCCGATCAGCGAAATACACGCGGGCGGCTGCCATTTCAGTAATGAATCATTCCGGCAGTTTATCGAAGAGCATCCGGAACTGGAATATATCAAGGTGTCGTGGACTCCGGAGCTAACCGATATATCCCCTCTCAGGAATCTCTCCGGACTGCGCGCAGCATGCGTCTCGCATGATATGACCGAAGCGACCGATTCACTCGGAGACGAGTACGGATTTGACCTTGAAATTGAATAAGCTGTCGTACATCGAAAAGGCAGGCTTTGTAAACCACAGGAATTATTGAAACAACAGGAGGAAGACATTATGGCATACACAGCTCTGAAGCAGATGCGGATGATCAACCTGCAGCGCTTCGGTCAGGATGTGGGTCCCTTTGAACCGGAACTGTACGGCGCCGGCCGTACCGGCAGTGATTTAAAATCCGCTGCGCTTAAATTTCTTCATGACCGCTGCGAGGGACTGCGCTTCTCGCCGGAACGAGAG
Source organism: uncultured Lachnospiraceae bacterium (assembly GCA_947168905.1). Taxonomy (GTDB): domain Bacteria; phylum Bacillota; class Clostridia; order Lachnospirales; family Lachnospiraceae; genus UBA1267. Next base: position 24,055 of record CAMVNR010000008.1, on the reverse strand, counting down.
AGAGAAGAAGCGCTCAGCGGACAGGTTCTCGGTACGAGTTACCGTCCCAACCAGATCCCGTACAACATGCAGATGGACATTGACCGGCTCTGCCTTGAGCGCGAACTGGAAAGCTTTATTGATTCAGGTGTCGCGGAGGACGCCTATACGGTCTATTACTGCTTCCTGAAAATGTTCCTTGGAACCTACGGGCGGTCGAGCAAGATGATCGAGCTTTTATCGGAATTTGAGTCTAATGCAAGCTCGCTTTTGATGAAGCACCGGGACCATTATTCACATTCGGTCTATGTGTTCGCGCTCGGCCTTGCGATCTACGAAACCAACGAGCAGTTCCGTACGACCTTCCAGACCTTCTACGGCTTCCGCCCCGAGGAGGACGAGCATCGCGCCGCCGCATTCTTCCTCGAATACTGGGGACTGACCTCCCTGTTCCATGACATCGGCTATCCTTTTGAGATTCCCTTTGAGCAGGTGCTTGCTTACTTTGAAGTCGACCGAAAAAAGCGCGGAGAGGGCAGCATGTTCCTTGCGTACCGCGAACTTGGCTGTCTGTCCGGCATGAGTGACGCTGCCAAAGAGCACTTCTTACAAATGTTCTCACGTCCGTTTGACTCCGTGGAAGCCCTTCTCTCCTACGGAATCGTCCACAGGCTCGGCGAAGCATACGATATAACAGAAGATTCGCTTCTAGATACTATCCGCCATAAACCGACGGACCCCGACCGCTTCGGGTATTTCATGGATCACGCCTGGTTCAGCGCGACAAGGCTCTATCAGGAGCTGTGCGAAGTGCTTTCCGTGCAGGCGCTTACGGAGGTGCATGTCGATGTACTGACGGCGATTCTTCTGCATAACAGCCTCTACAAATTCGCAATCGCCTTCTATAAGGATAAGACGAAATGCAAGCCGCCGTTAAAAGCAGGGCTTCATCCGCTGGCATACCTTCTGATGCTGTGCGATGAGCTGCAGTGCTGGGACCGCACAGCATACGGCAGAAATTCGCGGACCGAGCTGCACCCGATGGATGCGGAATTCGACTTCGGCAGAGGCATGATCCACGCCCTCTACTGCTTTGACGCCGAGGAGTCTGAAAAGATCGGCGAATATGAAGCACGTTACCGCACATGGGAAATGAGCGAAAAAAAGGATGCACCGCCGCGCTTAAAGGCATACAGCGATATGGCGGAAAAGGAACAGCGCTTCCGTACAGACATTGAAAAGATTGTTGATCTTGGCAGCTATCCGCTTTTTATCACGACCTTTATGCGAAGCGCCGACAGAAAGAGCAAACACACATATCTCTCAGGAAGCAGCTTCCTTCACATGTACGATTTTGCGGTTGCAATCAACGGGCGCTATCGATATGAGGGCAGAGAATCCGAGATTTCGGCAGAACAGCTCGAGCGCGATTTTGATACCATGTCGCTCGAGTACCAGCTCAGCAACATTAATCAGGTCAAAAGCTTTTCCAAATATCTGAACGCGATCGGATGCTTCTATACGGACCGGCCGGTTGATTTTGAAATGCTGCACGAATTCAGCCAGGAGCAGACCGCCGTGTTCGCTCCGATGGAACATGCCCGCTGGATTCGTGCACACCGCGCGATGGGGTGGACTGCGGGGAACCTTTATGAAACCGCTGTCCTCGAGGAGGAAACAAACCGCTATGTGCTTCGCGAGCAGATGCGGCAGCACAAGCTGTGTATGAATGGTGATTTCGGTGAGCTCGAAATTGCTCGGCACTATCTTGAGCTGTCCGAAGAGGATCAGGGCAAGGACTGGAAGCCCTTCAATTCCATGCTGAAGCTGATTCGGAAGTTCGACGGACTGCGCATCTACAAACTCAATTAACAGGAGGTCCCATGGCTCTTAATGATACGATCCCGATTGTCGTCGGCGTCACGGGGCATCGGGATCTTCGGCCGGAAGACAGCGGTATTTTAACCGCCGCGGTTCAAAAGGAACTGGAGGCACTTCGAAGCGCCTGTCCGCATTCCCGGATTGTCCTGATGTCGAGCCTCGCCTCCGGTGCGGACCAGCTCTGCGCCAAGGCCGCAAAAGCCCTTTCCATCCCGCTCATTGCAGTGCTTCCGATGGCGCTTTCGGAATACGAAAAGGACTTTTCCGGACAGGAGCTTGAGACGCTTCGAGACCTTTCTTTTTCGGCAGCGGAATGCTTCACCGCGCCTGAAACGGAAGCTCTGCCGTCTGCAGCTGACCGGGACTTTTCCTACCGGCAGGCGGGCATCTATATCGCGTCGCACGCGCACATTCTTCTGGCACTCTGGGACGGAAAAGAAAGCCCCGCGACAGGTTGCGGCACCGCTGCCGCCGTGCAGTTTGCACTAAACAGCACCTACATCCCGAAAAACTCGCTTCCACTTGGCGGGAACTGCCCCGTAGTACATATTCAAGCACCTCGAATCTGCGGCAAGCCGGACGTCGCAGGAGAAGTACGTTTTCTGGGAGAGCGAAGCTCCTTTGATGAAATTTTGAGGCGTACCGACGAATTCAACCGTCTTTCATTGGAAACGCCTGCCTCCGAAGAAAAGCTTTTACCCACGGACCGGGAGCCGGATCCGAAGCTTACACTAATGGAGTCGCTGTACGGGAAAGCAGATGCCTTAAGCCTCCGGTTCGCCGGGCAGTACCGCAGAATCCTCGCAGCGCTTGCCGTCATCAGCACGGGAGTCACGGCAGCTTTTCTTCTGTATGATGAAGCCGAGCTGCACTGGATGATCCTCGTCTGCGGATTCATGCTGCTTCTGGCATGGCTCATACAGCATTTCGGGAAGCGCTCTTCTTCACACCAGCGCTATCTTGAGTACCGGATGCTCGCGGAAGGCTGCCGCGTACAGGCATTCCTTCGATATGCGGGAAGCAGCACGGCTGTATCTGATATCCTGCCGTGGTCATCAAGGTCGGAAAACGGATGGGTAGCTTCTTCACTGAAGGTCCTGGCTATCGGAAACGCGGCGTCCGTCCAGCACAGTATCTGTACGCCCTGGGTTCGGGAGCAGCATGCTTACCACGCACGCTCCATCACCCGTTCCAAGCGCACAGGTAAAGGCAGCGAGCGGATCATCCGTGTTGCCCTGTGGATCAGCATCCTGTTGTACTTTATGGTACTCATTTTTGAGCTCGTCTTTGGCGGACTGCTGCCGGTTTCTCTGAAGATTGCCGATACTGGTTTCTGGCGCACGCTGTCCAAGCTGCTTCTTGGCAGTATCTCGGCAGCAACGCTTTTCATTTCGAATTATTACGGCCGTCTGTCACTTTCCCGTGTCACCAGCGACCATATCAGAATGGAACGATTTTACGCCTCAGTTCTCGACCGAATCGGACGGTACGGCGAGAGTGAAGAGCTTCTGACAATGATTGCCCGCGAAGAGCTCGTCGAAAATATCAACTGGTGTTCCTATCAGCGCGAAAACACGGCAGATTTCAATCTGTAAAGATCCGTCATCTGCCGTGCTGTAATATTCTGTTATAAGGGCCTTTTCAAAAGCCCTTTTTTATTCGCTCACTCGGATGGAACGGATCTTCTGCTCAACGACCGGCCGGTCCATATAGTTCCTGCGCACGGATACGATCTCGTCGGCGGCTTCGATGCCTTCCGTCACTTTTCCGAAGGCCGCGTACTGTCCGTCAAGATGCGGTGCGTCTTCGACCATGATAAAGAACTGGGAGCCGGCCGAATCCGGATCCATGGCGCGCGCCATCGACAGGACGCCGCGGGTGTGCTTCAGGTCATTCTTCCAGCCGTTCGCGGCAAATTCTCCCTTGATTTCATACCCCGGGCCGCCCATGCCCGTGCCTTCCGGGTCACCGCCCTGGATCATAAATCCGGGAATGACGCGGTGGAAAATCAGACCGTCATAAAAGCCGTCGTTCGCAAGCTTTTCGAAATTCGCCACAGTGATCGGCGCAATCTCCTCATAGAGTTCTCCGCTCATCACCTTTCCGTTTTCAAGTTCCATCGTAAACTTTTTCATATCGTTTCCTCCGTTTATTCCTCGATCAGTAGCACAAAACTACCGATGTCGCCATTCTTCTCCAGCTGTTTTCCTGAATCGTCACATCGTCTCCTTCGATGCTGTCGTAGGGGAGACGCGGGACAAGAAGTTCAGGAATGCTGTCTGTCTTATGCTCCAGATATTCGCCGATCTGTGTTTTCGCCTCACGAAGCCGCATCAGAAGTCCCCCAAAGCGGATTTCCTGAATATCGAAGCCGAACGGCTTGTTATCTGTCATCCACTGTGTTCTAAGGACCTTCAAAAGGGCTTCCACCCGCTTCTCAATGTCCGGAATCAGCTGATCTTTGATCTCAAGAAGCGCCTCCGTATGATTGCCGTCGTAGGCGTTCTTGATCAGTATTCCGAGGTCCGCCTTGTCCCTGAGAACGTCCGACAGTGCCGAGAAGCTGTCAAACAGATATCCGTACTTCGGGTGGCATTTCTGCCTGTCTTCCATCAGGCGGAAGATCGCCTCGGTATAGCGTTCGCGCGCGTCTTCCGGTACGTGGCAGTCGAACTTGCCCTGCAGGGGATCCTGCCAAAGGAGATAGCGCGAAGGGTTCTTCGGTGCAAAGCCGAAATCTGTCCTGCAGGCAAAATTCTGCAGCTCCTCGAAATTCAGGAATGCGTCGAAATCGGCGCCGCATTCGGCTTTCATAGCCGCTCTTAAGTTTTCGTCGTCCGTTCTTCCGTTCCAGTTCGCTTCTCCGTAGCATACGAGTGTCGGGAGCGCCGAGAATGCGGAACAGGTGCCGCCGTCGTCTCCCCACATCGTGATATACAGCTCGCGCATCCCGTTATCTTTGGCGCTCTCGAGCGCAGCCCGAGCGGAATTCAGGGAAAAACGGTTCAGCGGAATCATTCCGTACCAGCACGAAGCGCCTCCGGCGAAAGCTACATGGCTGCTCATTTTGAAATGATTCTCCATCATATAGTCATAACGCGCGCGCTCGGTTCCGTAATAGTCCCAGTACACCAGCGTCATTTCCGGCGGGATCGCCGCACGGACCTCGTCCGTCACCGTGCACTGCGGATTGTAATAGCTCTCGTCCGGTGTGCACATCCGGAAAAACATATCGCTCCACATCCGCGGCTCGAGGCCGTATTTCCGAAGGATTTCCATGACCCGGCCAAGATGCTCCATCATGATCTTAGAGCCTTTTCGGTAGCCCATTTTCTCAAGGTACCGGCCGCGGCCGAGCATATACGCTTCATCCATGCCGATATTGATTTTCCGCGAACGGAAGGTTTCCGAGACGGACTTTGCCATCGCATCCAGAAGCTCATAGCTTCTTTCATCTGCGAGGTTCAGGATGTCGTCCCAGTCCCGAAGCTCCCGGTACGGCTGCCATTCGAAAATCGCTCCGAGGTGCGCGAGCATCTGAATGCAGGGAATGAGCTCGACTCCGAACTTTTCCGCATACAGGGAAAGCGCCTTCAGCTCCTCCTGGGTATACGCCCCGCGCAGACGTCCGAAATACGGATGCCCCGGGATTTCATAGGTGTCTTCCGTATAAAGCATCATTGCATTCATTCCGGAAAGTGCCGAAAGCCGGATCAGCTGCTTTACCTTTTCCGGCTTCATGACCGCATTGCGGGAGCAGTCCAGCATCGGTCCGAGGATCTCAAATGACGGCTGCTCGCTTACGGAAAAGCCTTCCCCGGCATCCGAATAGCGAAGAAGCAGCGCTGTCCCTCTGACAAAAGCTCTCCTGTCCGTATATTCGATCAGGAAGCCCCCGCTGTCCCTTGTAAGCTTCACCTGCGTCTTTCCTTCTTCCGGCGTACACAGAGCAAAACGCACGGGAATCCCTTTCCCATCTTCACTGTTCACGCTGTTCTCGGAAAGCAGCTCCCGAAATACCTGTTTCTCCTCCGCTTCCAGTTCTGTTGCTGCGTAAAAATTCATACTGTTCTCCTTATACTACCTGGAAAATATAAAACTTCAGATACTCCGTCTCCGGAACATTCCAGAGAACCGGGTGATCCGGTGACGGACCGCGCACTTCAATCTGCCTCAGCGAAACGCCTGCTTCCGATGCCGCGTCCTTAAGCATCTGTTCAAAGCGCGCGTGATCCATAAAATGACTGCAGGAGGCGGTTGCCAGATACCCGCCGCGCGGCAGGAGCCGAAGCGCCGCCAGATTGATTTCCCGGTAACCTTTCTCCGCATTCCCGATAGTCCTGCGGGATTTGGTGAAAGCCGGCGGATCAAGAATAATAAAGTCGTACGGCTTCTGCTTCTTCGAAAGGAGCTCCGAAAGCAGATCGAAAACGTCTGCCGTGACAAATTCGATCCTGTCAAAAAGACCGTTTTCCAAGGCGTTTTTCGATGCCATTGCGATCGCCGATGCACTGATATCGACTGCGGTCACAGATTCGGCTCCGGCCATCGCCGCATTCAGCGCGAAGGAGCCGGTGTGGGTGAAGCAGTCAAGAACCCGGCGCGACTTTGCGATCTTCCAGATCGCCTGCCGGTTGTATTTCTGGTCCAGGAAAAAACCGGTTTTCTGGCCGTTTTCGACATCCACCGTGTATCGGATGCTGTTCTCCGTAATCGCTGTGAGCGGCGAACGGCCGGGTTCTTCCAGAAGGCACGAAAACATCCCGTAATCCTCCTGGGCCTCCGCCGGAAGCACATACCAGCCTTTTTCCTCGGGAAGCCCCTCAAGCACGCGGATTTTTACGTCATTTCTTAAATACACTCCGCGGATTCTTTCACCGTCTTCTGCGAGCGCCTTAACAAGCTCCGGAATCAGGATGTCCCGGAGTCTTTCGATTCCCTGTGACAGGATCTGCACCGACAGAAGATCCGAAAAACGGTCTACCGTCAGCCCCGGGAATCCGTCCGCCTCGCCGAAAATCAGCCGGCAGCAGCGATAGTCCTCCGGTCCCATGACGGTTTTCCGGTAATCCAGAGCATAGCGGATCCGCCGTTTCCAGAATTCCCGGTCGAAGCGGTCATTCGCGTTTTCCGAAATCAGCCGGATGCGGATCTTGCTCTTCTCACTGTAAAACCCGGAGCCGAGATATTTTCCGTTCTCTGTGACCGCATCAACCACACTTCCGTTTTCCACGCCGAAAAGCTCGGGGGAAAGCGCGGTAATCTTCCCTTCCGTGTCACTTGCCGGGTCCCGGTAGCTTAAAACCTCCGCCTCGTAAATCCACGGATGGCCGCCCTGTACCCATTTTGTTCCCTTTTTTGTAATTACCGCCTGAATGAAATTTCTCTGTGTCTTCATAATTCACCAAACAAGAATCTTCTCCCGGAAAGCACCAGAAGCACCTGGGAAGGAAGATAAAACACCCACATCAGAAAACCGGCCGACTCGGATATTGTCTTCAGGCCGGGAACTCCGAAACTCAGATTGTAGATTCCCACACAGACATCGCAGCAGAAGAACAGGATCAGGCCTGCCGTAAGGAGCATGAATGCGCTACGGTTTTCCTCCTCGTTTCCGCTTTCTTTTGAACGTTTCAGAAGGATCCATGCGCCAAGCGCATTCAGCGCAAGCTGTGTGATCGAATATGCCGAGGCAATGTTCAGCGCGGTTCCCATTCGTAAAAGCACCAGCCCGCCGGAAAGAAGAAAATTGCCGATGCGGACCAGCCAGTCTCTTATCCCCGTTCCGACAGCCAGCGCATAGAAGGTCTGAACGACGCAGAAAAGAAGGACGCCCAGAAGATAATAGCGGTTCAGGAGCACGAGCACCGTATCCGCTGCCAGCGTAAAGAACAGGGCAAGTGAAATGAAAACCGTCCGGCGCTGAATTCCCGGGACTTCCGAATATCCCTCCTCAGCGCTCTTCAGCTCATAGTACTGCAAAAAGGAAAGCAGGAGGACTGCCGTATTCAGCACAATCGCACCGTACATCAGCGCCGTCTGCACTTCGGGATACACGCCCCGGATTTCCATTGTTTTGAGTACTGCAAGAAAAACGGCTTCGGTCAGAACATACACAAGCGGCAGAAGGAAACGCTTCCTTCTCCTGCTGTATTCTTTCTCTCTGTATCTGTCCGAAGCCTGACTCATATCCTGTTATTTTCCCGCAAGTCCGAGATAATTTGCAATGCCGACAGCGTCTGCCACACCGAAAGCCGTCAGATGCCCGTCATCCAAAAATTGCGGCTGCGTATCCATAAAGCAGTGTTCTACAATAATACCCGGAATACCGCGGTTCGCGCAGTGCCGGTTGATTGCATAATAATCCAGCGGGTTTCCGAATTCGTCGAAATACTGATTGCTGGCCGTGGCCATCGGTCCGAGATTGTTGACCCCGAGCGCGCTGATCTGGGCAAGGATGGCGTTTGCAAGCGCATTGCACTGGGAAGCGACGTTCGCCTGGTAGGAAACGAAAGCCAGACATCCGGTCGCGTTATGATTCACGGAAGCATTGAAATGCAGACTTACAAGGATATCCGCCTTGTGCTCCTGCGCTACGATGGCCCTCTGCTCCAGATCACCTCTTAAATCCGGGCCGCCTACGGCCTCATCGCCGTACCGCGTGAGGTAAACCGTCACGCCGGCATAATTGCTTTCAAGGTAATTCTTGCAGGCATATGCCACCTTCAGATTGATGACATGCTCCATGTAGCCGTTATATCCGGCTCCGGTGAAAACCGCCGAGTGGCCGGGATCCAGCACAACGACCTTATTCGCCGCAGCCACATGTACATTGCAGGCAGCGGACTTTCCGCCCGCCGAAGCCGTAATCACACAGGTTCCGCCGCCGATCGCCGTCACAAGACCGTTTCCGTCGACCGAAGCTACGGAAGTGTCGCTCGATGACCAGGTAACAGCCGCGGCAGTCGCATCCTCCGGCAGCACCGCCGCGTGAAGCTGCGCGGTAGCTCCGGACTCGGCAAATTCCAGCGATGTCCTATCCAGAGACACGCTTTCAACCTCAATGAGCTCCGTGACCGTGACGGAGGCCGTCGTCTTCAGGCCGTTGCAGTATCCGGTGATTGTGCAGGTGCCAACAGATAAGCCGGTCACCACGCCGTTCACATCGACAACCGCCACGGACGGGTTGTCGGATTCGAAGGTCACATCCTTCGCGTCCGTCGTATCCTCCGGGTAATAGACCACGGAAAGCTGCGCTGAATAGGTTTCAATGATACTGAGCGAGGCCTGAGTAAATTCAATGCCTGTCATCGGGGAGAATACGGTCACCCCGCAGGCCGCCGCCGCATCGTTATGATATGCAACGATATTCGCATAGCCCGGGCCGACCGCTGTCACAAGCCCGTTTCCATCCACCGTTGCAACGGCAATATTATCCGAAGCCCAGTTGATAAAGGGAACCTCTGTCGTATTCGCCGGAATAACGGCCGCAGTAAGCTGTCCCTGCTGGCCCTTATTTAACGTCATGGCCCCGGAGGAAATTGCCACACCTGTTACGGGAATAATGACGGTAATGCTGCAGGAAGCGGAAAACTCGTTTGCCGTAATCGTAACATTCGCTGTCCCCGGGCCGACTGCCGTCACCACGCCGTCCCCGCTGACCTGCAGGACCCCCGTATTGTCGGAGGACCAGCCGATCGTGACCTCCTCATTGGTGTCCATCGGCTCCAGAGAATACGGCAGCTGAACCGAGTCTCCGTTGCGGATTTCCAGCGCATTGTAGCCGAGAACGACTCCGGTGAGCGGAACCTTGACAAAAAGATCCACATATTCAAAGAATCGTCCCGTACGGATCCGGATCGTCGCATTTCCGGGACCAGTCGCCGTCACGTTTCCGTTTTCGTCCACAGTCGCAACCGCTTCGTCCGAGGAGCTGTACTCCGGCTTCAGCGTGTCCGTGGTATTCTCCGGAATCGGACGGACACTTAAGCTGCAGGACTCTCCGAGGAGCAGCTCTTCCCTGGCCCCCTCCACCTCGATGCCCTTCAGCGGAGCCTTTACAACGACCGTGCTTTCGCGGGTGAATTCACCGCTCTTCATGGTTACGGTCGCTTCGCCGGGACCGACCGCCGTCACTTTGCCGTCTTCATCCACAGTGACGATATTCTCGTCAGAAGAGGTGAAAACCGGCGGTTCGGGCAGTTCTGTAGCGTCATAGGGTTCAATGCTGTAACGCAGGATCATTTTGTCCCCGACATTAATATGCATGCCCTCCATGTTCAGCTTAATATCCGTGATCGGAATATAAACCCGCACGGGAAAGCTTTCGGAAAAGGAAGAAAAGCGCACCGTGACCGTGGTCTCTCCCGGTGCTACTGCCGTAACCAGTCCTTCCTCATCCACCGCGGCAATCTCCGGATCCCCGGTGTCATATTCAAAGGAATGCTGCGCATAGTCTTCCCTCGCCCTGAATTCCAGCTTTTCCGTCAGGGGCGTCAGTTCTGGCAGGATTCTGGCCGTCTCGCCGGGCTCCAGAAGAAGCCCCTCATACTGTGCGTCAAACTCATACGCTTCTTCCACAGTCACCGGTGAATTCAGAATCAGGAGCACCGCCGTAATGATGACTCCCAAAAGCACGAGGCCTGTCGCCGTCAGTATAAAGATATGCTTCGGTACGCCGCGGCGGGCTTTCTCCTGTTCCAGCCCGGGTTCTTCGGCTTTTGCATTTTCTTCCGCAGATATTTCTGTATTATCATTCAGATGGTTGAAATTATCACTCATACGAATCCCGTCCTCCAAAAAACGGATCACAATAGGTTTGTTTATTGTAACATTTTCTTAACAATATGGCAAGTGTTTTCGACTTCTTCCGGGCTCCTTTTTCATGCGAGGGAGACTTGTTCCCGCACCGAAACTGTGCTATACTTTTTAGGAATTTTACCAGGGAGGTTCTTCATCCCTTCATGTTTTTTCAGAAAGGAGCGAATACGATGAAGAAAGAAACTTTTACCCTTGATTCAACCGACAAAAAGAACCGCCTCAACGGATTTGTATGGCTTCCGGAAGGCGATCCTTCCGCTGTCCTTCAGATCACGCACGGTATGGCGGAATACATCGATCGCTATGACCAATTTGCGGCATATCTCGCCGAAAACGGCTGGGCTGTCATCGGACACGATCATCTCGGCCACGGAAAATCCGTAAAGAGCGATTCAGAACTCGGCTTCTTCGCCGAACAGAACGGCGACAGAATTGTTATCGACGATATTCATCTCGTTACGCTGGAGGCGAAAAAACGCTTCCCCGGCAAAAAAATCTTTCTTCTCGGCCACAGCATGGGATCTTTTATGACCAGACGCTATCTGGCACTGTACAGCAGGGAGCTTGACGGCGCGATTATCATGGGCACCGGAAATATCCCTGGCGCCGTAGCCGGACTCGGGAAATTCTGTGCAAAGACCTCCGTCCGTTTCCGCGGAAGCCACTACCGGAGCAAATTCCTGACAGGACTCGCGCTCGGCTCGAACAATAAGCCCTTCCGGCCGAACCGTACGCCCGTCGACTGGCTTTCCCGCGAGGAAGGCAATGTCGACCGCTATGTAAAAGACCCCTTATGCGGCTTTATGTTCACCTCCGCCGCCTTCAGGGACTTCTTCACAGTTCTTTCCAGTCTGGCCAGGAAGGAGGGCTTTGACACCATCCGCCGAAGCATTCCGCTTCTGATCACCTCCGGAAACGAGGACCCGGTCGGCGGAAAGAAAGCCTGCCCCGCTGTAAAGGCGCAGTACGATGCGCTCGGCTTTACGGACGTCACCCTGAAAATGTATCCCGAGGACCGGCATGAGATCCTGAACGAGATCGATAAAGACACCGTCTTTGCCGATATCCTCGGCTGGCTGAACAGCAAAATCTGAACAGGAGAAAAAGGAAACTTATGAAAACCGGACTTGTCATGGAAGGCGGCGCCATGCGCGGCATGTTTACCGCCGGCGTTACCGACGTCCTGATGGAAAACGGAATCAGCTTTGACGGCGCCATCGGCGTCTCCGCCGGCGCGACCTTCGGCTGCAATGTAAAGTCCCGCCAGCCCGGACGCGCGATCCGCTACAATAAAAAATACTGCAGCGACTGGAGATACGGGAGCACCAAATCCATCCTTCGTACGGGGAGTATGTTCGATTACGAATTCTGCTACCATCTCCTGCCGGAGAAGCTGGACCCCTTCGATACCGAAACCTTTTCCGGGAATCCGATGGAGTTCTATGTGGTCGCAAGCGACCTTGAGACAGGAAAACCCGCTTATAAGCTTCTGACAAGCGGAAAAGGGATGGATCTTGCATGGATCTGCGCCTCCGCGTCCATGCCGCTCGTCTCGAAAACCATGATCATCAATAAGAAGCCTTATCTTGACGGCGGGATTACCGATTCGATTCCCCTTCGGTTCTTCGAATCGATCGGATATGAGAAAAACGTCGTCATCCTGACAAGAACCGCGGATTATGTCAAAAAAGAAAACCCGCTGATGCCGCTTATCCGTGCTCGCTATCTGCATTTCCCGCGCTTTATCGAAGCCGTGCAGCACCGGCATCTGATGTACAACGAGGAAACCGCTTATGTAAAGGCGCAGGAGAACGCCGGCGCGGCTTTTGTCATCCGTCCGCCGGAAGCGCTGAACATCCGGGCCAACACCACTGACCCCGCCGAACTGCAGCGTGTCTACGAGATCGGGCGGAAAACCATGCAGCGCTGTCTTCCGGAGCTTCTTTCCTTCCTCGGTGAAGAGCGGCCGGTCGCGGGAGAAGAGGACTTTGCCGCGGAGGAAACCCTATGAAGCCCTGTCCTTACGCGAAAAAATGCGGCGGATGCGACTATCAGGGCATCCCTTATGAAAAACAGCTGGAGCTGAAGCAGGCGGAAATGAACCGCCTGCTTGGCGTTTTTTGCCCCGTTCATGAAATCACCGGCATGGACAATCCCTATCATTACCGGAACAAGGTCCACGCCGTCCTCTCCCGCACGAAGGACGGCAAAATTCTCTCGGGCATGTACGAAGAAGATTCACACAAAGTTGTCCCAGTCTCGGACTGCCAGATTGAGAATGAAAAGGCGGGCGAAATCATTCGCAGTATCTGCGGACTGATTCCTTCCTTTAAGCTCACTGTCTACAATGAAATTTCCGGTTTCGGTCTCCTCAGGCATGTTCTTGTCCGTGTCGGCGAAAAAACCGGCGAAATCCTCGTGGTCCTTGTTGTTACAGACCCGGTTTTCCCCTCGAAAAACAATTTCGTGAAGGCTCTTCGGAAAAAACATCCGGAGATCACCTCCGTTGTCCTGAACATCAACAGCCGCCGGACCAGCATGGTCCTCGGAACGCGGGACATCGTGCTCTACGGCCCTGGCTTCATCGAGGATGAAATCTGCGGCATGCGCTTCAGGATCTCCGCCCAGTCCTTCTATCAGGTGAATCCCGTCCAGGCGGAAAAGCTCTACGAAAAAGCCATGGAGCTTGCGCATCTCACAGGAAAGGAACGCGTGATCGACGCCTACTGCGGCACCGGAACGATCGGTCTTATCGCATCAGGATCCGCATCCGAACTGATCGGTGTTGAACTGAATGACGAAGCCGTCAAAGACGCCGTGAAAAACGCACGCAAAAACCACGTCGAAAATGTGCGCTTCATCACGGGCGACGCCGGAGAATTCATGCGGGCGATGGCTAAGGACAAAGAGCACGCGGACGTTCTTTTCATGGACCCGCCGCGCTCCGGCGCCTCGGAAGAATTTCTTCGTTCCGCCGCCCTCCTCTCTCCCTCCCGTATTATCTACATTTCCTGCGGTCCGGAATCCCTCGCCCGGGACCTCGCTGTTCTTCAGAAGCTCGGCTACCGCGCAAAAGGCGCCTGGCCTTATGACCTCTTCGGTTTTACGAAGCATGTGGAATGCTGCGTACTTTTAGAGCGGGTGAGTAACCGAAATTTCTTGTCAGTGTTATAGACAGACCGGAGCTTCCGATCCTGTATAATATCAATATTGGTCATGCGACACCGAGGTGCATTATTCCGTTTGGCGTGCATGCATGGGGCGATGCGGAAAAACAGCTAATATCTTTTGAATAGGATGGAATTATCATAGGAGCCTCTGATAAAACCATGATGGATACTTATGTTGATGAAAGAGACTACAAGCTTTTAGAAGCAGACAAATACACATTCTTCGTTCTTAAGCGGAAAGTGATGATTTGCTGTTGATAAATATCTGAAAAGGTGATAATTTGGAATTAATCGCGCTGAAGGCTTTATCGGCCCGGACGGCAATCCTGCAGACGCAAAATAAATCAGAACTTATTCAGCCTCTTCAGGCTCAGACAGACATAAAAAGGAGTTTACGGATGAGTGCGGTTTTCTGGGGGCTTCTGATTCCCTTTATCGGTACGGCGGCCGGTTCCGCCTGTGTGTTTTTATTAAAAAAAGAGCTTAAGGCCGGCATACAGCGGGCGCTGTGATGATGGCGCTTGATGTAGCCCTCGGGTAAATCAGTCAGTGATTGTTCAAAGTACATAAGACCGATTGATTTTTTTATGCAGGTATATTAAAATAGCTTGTGACTGTTCGGCTCCCCGGTAAAAATGAGAAATGCAAAACATTTCGAACGGGATGCCGAACCGCTGCAAAATTCTAAAGATAAGCTCTGTAAAAAGGGGGATCTCTATGTCCAATTTCTGGGATAACAGTGTCTGGGGCTTCGTCTGTATGAGCGGAACCATCCTGCTGTCGCTCCTCCTGGCGAACGGGTTGAAGCGGCTGGTTCCTTTCCTGCAGAAATCACTGATTCCGACTTCGGTGCTCGCCGGCCTGATTCTTCTGCTGATTTCTTCTGTCTACCGCAGGATTACCGGGACCGCGCTGTTTGACACCGTTTTTTTCGGCGGGAACGGCGTAAACATGCTCGAAATCATCACTTACCATGCGCTCGCGCTCGGCTTCATTGCCTCCACCTTCCGTTCCGACAACACGGTCTTATCCAGAGACCGCCGGCGGGATATCCTAAATACCGGCACGACGACGGTCGCGACCTACCTCCTGCAGGCGGTTTTCGGGCTCCTGATCACGATCATCGCCGCGAAAATCATGAAGGATTTCTTTGTGGCGGCGGGTCTTCTGCTGCCGTTCGGCTACGGACAGGGAACCGGACAGGCATTAAACTACGGCAGCATTTACGAGGCGGACTACGGATTTACCGGCGGACGGTCCTTCGGGCTTACGATCGCGGCCTGCGGCTTCCTTTCAGCCTCGATCGGCGGTGTCATTTATCTGAATGTGCTTAAAAAACGAGGAGTGTACCGCTGGTCGGACGAAAAGGGCGCCCTGCTGAAGGAATCGGACATTCAGACCGAAGACGAGATCCCGATGAACGGCGCGATCGACAAGCTGACCGTGCAGATCGCACTGGTTCTGTGCGCGTATTTTCTTGCGTACCTGATCATGATGCTTCTGGGAAAACTGATTCCCTCCTTCCGCTCGGTTGTCTACGGCTTCAACTTCCTTTTCGGTGTGCTCGGCGCCATTCTCGTCAAGCAGATCATGAAGCTCCTGAAGAAAACAAAGCTCAGGAAGCGTGAATACTGCAATTCTTTCCTGATGACGCGGATCAGCAACTTCTGGTTCGACATCATGGTGGTCGCGGGCGTCGCCGCAATCCGCATCGAAGTGCTGACGGGCTACTGGTGGATCATTCTGATTCTCGCCGTTACGGGGCTTCTTATTACCTTTTTCTACAACCGCTTCATTGCGAAGAAGCTCTTCCCCGGCTATGAGAACGAGCAGTTTCTGGCAATGTACGGCATGCTGACCGGCACGGCTTCGACGGGCGTCATGCTTCTTAGGGAAGTCGATCCGGATTTCAAAACCCCGACGGCCGACAATCTTGTATACCAGAATTTTCCCGCAATGATCCTCGGTTTCCCGATCATGCTGCTGGCAACGCTGGCACCGAAGAAGCCCTGGCTTGTGCTCGCGATTGCGGCCGGGCTCTTTGTTGTCATGAACCTGATTCTGTTCCGCAGTGTGATATTCAGAAAGAAAAAGTAAATAACACGTAAAAAGCGGCCGCGAAAAGCATGGACCTTTCGCAGCCGCTTTTTATTCAAAGGAGGCGCATATGAATCAATACCCCTGGGAAAATCCCCTGCTGCAGCATGAAAACCGGCTTCCCGCCCGGGCACATTTCATTCCCTATGACAGTGCGGAAAAGGCACTGCTTCGCGATGAGAACAGCTCTGCCTATTACCGGAACCTGAACGGAATCTGGGACTTTAAGCTGGAAAAATCTCCTCTTCTTGTCGATGACGCCTACACCTCTCCCGAGTACATCCCGGATGAGCACTGGGGGAAAATCCGCGTCCCGGGCTGCTGGCAGATGCAGGGCTTCGGCGGGCATCCCGTCTACAGCGGCGCGCCGTACCTGTTCCCCGCAGAGCCGCCCTATGTCGCCACAGACAACGATACCGGATGCTACCGGACCGTGTTCACACTTCCAAGAGCCATGGAAAACCGGCGGGTTATTCTCCGCTTTGAAGGCGTCGGAAGCATGTTCTATGTCTATGTGAACGGGGAAAAAGCCGGGATGTCCAAGGGTTCCCACATGACGGCGGAGTTTGATATCTCAGGGCTTGTTCATTCCGGAGAAAACACACTTGGGGTAAGCGTTCTTCGCTTCTGCGACGGCAGCTATATTGAGATTCAGGATATGTGGCATATGTCCGGCATCTTCCGGACCGTCAGCCTGATCGCAGAGCCGAAAGAGCATGCTGTCAGAGATATCGTTTTAACAGCAGATGCAGACGGGCTTCTTGTGGGGAAAGTCCGGCTGACGGGCGGAAATGATTGCAGCGCTCCCGCGCCTGTAAAAGCAAGGCTTTATGACGGGAATCAGGCAGTATCGGAAACCATTTTCCGGCCGGAAGAATCTTTGCATCCCACAGAGCTTTCTGCCGGCTTTTCCATGAGGCTTGACCACCCGAAGCTCTGGTCCGCCGAACAGCCGAACCTGTACACCCTGGTTCTCGAATCCGAAGGCTTCTTTATCCCCCTTCGCGTCGGCTTCAGAAGCATTACGGCACGCGGGCCGGAAATCCTTGTCAACGGGATCGCCATAAAGGCCCGGGGCGTCAACCACCATGATACAAATACCGATACCGGCTGGGCTGTCGGAAGGGAAGCGCTTCTTAAGGATGTTCTCCTGATGAAACGCCACAATATCAATTTCGTACGCACGAGCCACTACCCTTCGGACCCGTATTTTTACGATCTCGCGGATGAATACGGCCTGTATGTGCTGGACGAAGCAGACATCGAGTGCCACGGAATGACCGCCCTCGAGTGGGATATGCTCTCCAAAGACCCCGACTGGCGTCTCGCCTACACAGACCGCACGGAGCGGATGATCGCCCGCGACCGGAACCATCCCTGCGTGCTTGCCTGGTCCCTCGGAAACGAATCTTCCTTCGGCGAGAACCACATTGAAGCCGCCAAATGTGCCAAAGCGCTCGACGACCGCCTCGTCCACTATCAGGGCGCGCGTATTATGCCGCGCTTTACGACGGAAGAGCTGATGTCGGATCCCGAGAAGCGCTACCAGGCGGCAGAGGCGCGTAAAAACGCCCCCTGGGAGCCCTGCACGGACTTTGAGTCGACAATGTATCCCGACCTTGCCTCCCTCGAAGCTTTCGCGAAGCGTCCGGATCCGCGTCCCTTCTTCGTATGCGAATACGCGCACAGTATGGGCAACAGTCCAGGCAACCTGCGCGAATACTGGGAACTGATCTACCGTTACCCGAAGCTCTTCGGTGCCTGCGTCTGGGAATGGCAGGACCACGGCCTCCGCGCCTTTACCGGGGACGGAAAACAGTATTTTGCCGGCGGAAACGATTACGGCATGCCTTTCGAGCTTCACGGCGCCAACGGAAACTTCTGCAACGACGGGCTGATTTCCCCGGAAAAGGTTCCGCATCCTGCCATGACAGAACTGAAAAAAGTCTATCAGCCGCTCTATGCCGAACTGATTACCGGGCATCCGCTCACCATCAGACTCACCGCCCATGACTCCTATGTGCCCGGAATGCTGGAGGGCCACTATGAGCTTACCGAAAACGGACGCCTTGTATCTGCCGGTTCTCTCGATCTGTCCGGCCTTTCGCCCCTTGGTTCTTCCGAAGTGTCCATCGACGCTTCCCTTCCTGAAACAGAGTCCCTGCTGAACTTAAGCTTCACACTCGCACAGAGGACAAACTGGGCGGACAGAGGCTTCCTCACGGCATCCGAGCAGTTTGTCCTGAATGAAGGCGTCCTGGCTTCTTCGCTGCCGCAAAAAGAAGAACGCCGAACCTGGCTTACTTCTGCCCGCGAAGGACAGTACTGCCGGATCTTCGACGAACATTTTACGATAGGATTTGATCTTCTGCACGGCGAGCTTTCCTCATACTGTCTGAACGGGCAGGAAATGCTCGTATCGCCGCTCAAGCCGAATTTCTGGCACGCACCGACCGACAACGATATTTCTTTCGGCCACGGTATTGCGGAAAAATGGCTCGCACGCGGCATTGACCGTCTGGTTTCGCGGCTGACGGAGGATCCGCTCATTCTCGGAGACGGCGAGACGCTGATCACCTGGGATGAACGCACCGAGGTCCGTCAAAGCTTCGGCGGGATCACGCTTGTATTTAAGAAGCGCTGGGGTGCAAACCCGACCGCTCCTGCCATAGACACAGAAGAGCGCTGGTCCGTCTCTTCAGACGGAACGCTCACGGTCGAAACCGTCTACCATGAGCTTTTCTTCCCGCGCTCCGAAAAAGAAGACTTCTGGTGGCCGCGGCTCGGAATGACGCTCTCGGTTCCCTCCCGCTTCGATACGGTATCCTGGTACGGACGCGGTCCGGAGGAAAACCAGGCAGACCGCTGCTGGGGCTCGGATCTGGGGCATTACACCCGGACGGTAAAGGAAATGCACACGAGCTACTCCAGGATGCAGGCAAACGGCACGCGCACGGATACCCGCAGACTGAGCGTGACCGACCGTTACGGCGCAGGTCTCTTATTCTCGGCGCTGTCCTCGCCCTTCTCCTTCACGGTCCACGACTATACGGACGAAGCGCTGACGAAGGCCTGGCATGAATACGAGCTTGTGCGCGGCGAGGCTTCAGTCATCGATATCGATCTGGCTGAAACGGGCATCGGCTCGAACTCCTGCGGTCCTGTTCCGCTGGAAAAGTACCGGCTGTACCTCAAGGGCGCGGACCGTATACTTTGCTTCTCCATAACGCCGGTTGTCCGATAAACAGCCTCCCGCCCTTATTTCCCGATATAGGCCAGAAGATCGGTAAGTCCGCCGCAGACCAGCGTGACCCCAAGCTCCGCAAGGTCCTCGGCGGGCAGCTTTTTTCCGCCTGAAAGCCAGCTGCGGTAAATTGTGAAACAGGCATTATTGAGGTATTCGACGATGATGTTCTGCGACGCGGGGTCGGCGTTCTCAATCCCGCACAGCTCACAAGGGCTTTTTTCCTGAATAAACCCGGACATCCGCGCAAAAAACCGAACCTTATCACAGCTGAGCATAATCTTTTCCACGAGGGGCGGGATCTTCGGCGCAAACAGGAAAAACCTCCGGATCCGCTCCGGCAGATTCACCAGTCCGCAGGAAGTACCCACTTCCCGAAGATAGCTGTCTGCAAGCTCGGCAATGTATTCGTCCAGCAAAAGATCCAGATATGCGTAATGCGCGTAAAATGTCTTGCGGTTGATCATGGCCCGTTCACACAGCATTTTTACCGTGATCTTCGGGTATTCCATTTCCATCAGAAGCTCTTCGAAGGCGCGCCGGATCGCCTGGTGCGTCTTTATCACGCGAAGATCCTGTTTCTTTTCGTCCTCCGGTGTCTCAGGAATCCGTGTTTCAATGTTATCCATACTGATGACCTCCTGTTATTTTACCGGATCATTGTCTCCGGGGTTTATTCTACATTTTTAAAATAATGTTACATATTCATTATTTTGCTCACATTGACGGTTGTTTATTCTTTCGCTCTTCATTATAATACATCCCAGGTGCAAAAGCAACATGTGTTGCCTGAACAGCACCCCGAAAATGCAGGGGACTGTGCTTCTTTGTATTTACTCCCTGGAACCCCTGCATTTTCTTTGACAACAGCAAGGTTTTATGATATTATTAAAGGTAATCCATGCTGCGTTGAAAAGCTTTATGAGGAGGAAAATTATGAACATCAGAAAATCATTTGCTCTCGCCCTGGCGATCATGACCGCAGCCGCTCTCCTGCTCACCGGATGCGGCAAAAAAGATGATGCTCTTGCCAAAATCAAGGAGCGCGGGACGCTCGTCATCGGAACGGAAGGCAACTGGTCTCCCTGGACTTATCATGATGAAAGCGACACGCTCGTCGGTCTCGATGTCGAAATCGGCACGCTGATCGCCGAAAAACTCGGAGTCAAGCCTGACTTCCAGGAAACCGACTGGGATGCGATTCTGGCCGGCGTTGATTCGGGCCGCTTTGACATTGCCTGCAACGGCGTCGGATATACGGAAGAGCGCGCCCAGAAATATGCGTTCTCCACACCCTACGTCTATACGCATAAAGTTCTGGTTGTCCGCGGCGATAATGAGGAAATCACCAAAATGGAAGATCTGAAGGGCAAGACCACCGCCAACTCCCCCGGCAGCACCTACGCCGGTATCGCGGAAGAATACGGCGCTACGGTTACTTCCGCTTCCACGCTCGACCAGACCATCGAACTGCTTCTTGAGGGCCGTGTCGATGCGACCATCAACGCACAGGTTTCCATTGAAGACTACCTGTCGCAGCACCCGGATGCCAATCTGAAGATCGTGCAGGTTTTAGAGGGCGATCCGGTCGCTTTCCCGATGGCAAAAGACGCCGAGAGCCTTGTCAATGCTGTCAACGAGATCCTTGACGAGCTGCGTAAGGACGGTACACTTTCGGCCATTTCAGAGAAGTATTTCAATCTCGATCTGACAAAGAACGACTGATCTTTTGCCGGTTTGTTCAGGCAGAAGAAAGTTTACGGCCGGATACTTTATTACCGAAAACGATCATTACCAAAAAGAATCGAAACAGGGAGTTTCTTCTCCCTGTTTCTCTTCATGTAAACGAGAAAAAGGGGACAGCTTGAAAAATACAGATCTCTTCATCCATGAGTCCGACTACGCCGATTTTGACCGGGAAAGCGCAAAGGAGCATCTCGCCTGTGCGCTCCGGTTTCACACGACAAGCTACATGGATACCTCCCTCATCGATTATGCAGCCTTCAATGCGTTCCACGATTATCTGAAAGAAACCTACCCGCACATCTATTCCGCCTCCGAATGGGAAGAGATCGGGCACAGCCTGCTGATCCGCCTGCCGGGCAGCGATCCGTCGCTGAAGCCCGCGCTTTTCATGGCGCATCAGGATGTCGTCCCCGTCGTTCCAGGCACGGAGAAAGACTGGCTGCACGGCCCCTTCTCGGGGGATGAAGCCGACGGATATATCTGGGGACGCGGCGCCATGGACATCAAGGAAATGCTGATCGGCATCATGGAAGCCGCCGAATACCTTCTGCAGCGCGGGGAGCGCTTCCGCCGGACCGTATACCTGGCCTTCGGCGAAGACGAGGAAACCGTTTCCGTCGGTGCCGTCGCAATCTGCGAAACACTTCAGAAGCGCGGCATTGAACTCGAATATGTTCTGGACGAAGGCGCGGGCGATATTACGGACGCGGCGGATTACGGCGCTCCGGGGACGCTCATCTGTCCGATCGGTGTTTATGAAAAGGGCTACGCGGACTTAAAGCTCACCGCCTTCTCCAAAGGCGGACACAGCTCCAATCCTTTCCGGGGCACCTCTCTCGGAACCCTTGCAAGGGCGATTACAGCGATCACGGAGAATCCCATGAAGCCGCATCTCTCGGATGCTATCCGCAGGACCCTTGCACTGCTTCGTCCGAACATTACCGAGGAACCCATGAAAAGCTGGGTTCAGGATATTGCGGGGCACGAAGAGGAAATCATCGGCTGGTTCCTGTCAAAGGAAAGCCTGTACCACCAGGTGCAGACAACGACAGCGCCGACCCAGATTGATCCCGGTTCGCCGGCGGGAAATGTCATGCCGCAGACCATGTCCGCAGTGATTAATTTCCGGCTCGCGCCGCCGGATACGCCCGAAAGTCTCCTCGCACACTGCAGGGAGGTGACGAAAGGCGAAGTGGAGCTCTCCTATGTCCAGCAGATCTCTGCCTCCCGTCCTTCCGACACGGATACGCTCGGCTATCAAAGCCTGAAGGAAGTGCTTGAGCACTATTTTGACCGCCTGCTGTTTATCCCGATACAGAATAAAGGAGCAACCGACGCCCGCCGCTATGAGCCGGTCTGCCGGACCGTGCTGCGCTTCGGCCCCTTCCTCGAAGAGGAGGAGGTCTCTTCGGAGGGAATTCACGGTACGAATGAGCGGATTTCACCGCGGGTATACTATCAGGGAATTCGCGTACTGATACGCATGATGGAAAGAACTTGTTTGTAAAGGAGATTACATATGGACGGACGCTTATGGAAAATACTTCTGGAAGCCTTCCCGAGACTGCTCGGCTACGGTATTACGGTTACGATTCCGCTGACTGTGATCAGCTTCGCGCTGGCGCTTGTAATTGCCGTTACCGTTGCCCTGATCCAGTACGCTGACATCAAGGTTCTCCGGCAGATCTGCCGCTTCTATATCTGGGTGATCCGTGGAACGCCGCTTCTCGTACAGCTGTACCTCGTATTCTACGGCTTCCCGAAAATCGGCATCAAACTGGATGCTTTCCCGACAGCTATACTGGTATTCGGCTTCAATGAAGGAGCCTATATGGCAGAGACCGTCCGCGGCTCTCTGGAAAGCGTGACGAAAGGCCAGGTGGAGGCCGGCTACTGCGTGGGCATGAACTACCTGCAGATCATGTGGCATATTGTCCTGCCGCAGGCATTCCGCACCGCTTTCCCGGCGCTCGGCAATTCCCTGATTTCCATGGTCAAGGGGACGTCTCTTGCCGCGACCATTACCGTAATGGAAATGTTCCGTCAGGCACAGGTCATCAACGGGCGGGTATACGAGTCCCTCGGCCTCTATACGGAAGTCGCCATTATTTACCTGATGTTCTGTACCGTGCTCTCCTGGGCGCAGCGCTGGGGTGAGAAGAAGCTGAGCGTATACGGAGGAGGTCAGAAAGCATGATTCTCGAAGTAAAGGGCCTGAAGAAGGCATTTGAGGGAAAAGAAATACTGAAAGGAATCGATCTGACGGTGGAAAAAGGCGACGTGGTCGCAATCCTCGGGCCTTCCGGCTCCGGAAAAACCACGATGCTGCGCTGCCTGAATTTCCTCGAAACGGCAGACGAAGGCGTACTCAGCTTCGACGGGAAAGAACATGACATGCATACGGCGGGCAAAAAGGACATCGCACAGATCCGGAAAAACACCGCCTTTGTGTTCCAGAGCTATAATCTCTTTCTGAATAAAACCGTGCTCCAGAATGTCATGCTCGGCCTGACCTCCGCACGCAAGATGAAAAAGCAGGAAGCCCGCGAGATCGCTGTCGAAGCGCTCACCCATGTCGGCATGGCGGATAAACTCACCAGTTATCCCAATCAGCTTTCCGGCGGCCAGCAGCAGCGTGTCGCCATTGCCCGCGCGCTCGCGACAAAGCCGGAGATCATCTACTTTGACGAACCGACCTCCGCGCTCGACCCTGAGCTGATCGGAGAAGTTCTCTCCGTCATGCGCCAGCTCGCGCGGGAAGGAATGACCATGCTCGTTGTAACCCATGAGATGGAATTTGCCCGGAATGTCTCCTCGAAAGTCATTTTCATGGAGAACGGGAACATTGTCGAAGAAGGGCCTTCAAAGGAATTCTTCGAAAATCCGAAAGAAGCGCGCACGAGGGAGTTCATCAACTTTATCCTGACCCAGGGAGAGGAATAAACAATGACGCCGCGGGAACTTCCTTAGATCCTTCACCGGCGGCATTCTGGCCTTTCTGAAGACCGATACGGATACCGAGACGGTTTTGTGAATAATTCATCGAAAAAGGCCGCCGCACTCTGAACTGCTTCCCGTCAAGTAGACAGTTGAAAAAATAAAAACTTTCTGCCATCAG
>CAMVNR010000007.1 GCA_947168905.1 uncultured Lachnospiraceae bacterium | reverse complement strand
TGTCCATTTACTTCGCTCCATACACAATCCGCTGTTGTTCAAAAGCTGCTCCGTTATAGCTTCCGATCTTCGACTTGTCCCAGACCAATACGCCCCATTCGCCGGTATCAGGATCGTCAAAGATCTCGTACTGGTAGTCTGTCCCGCCAATCGGAGGATCGAGATAACTTGTATCGGTATCCGGTACAGTGAACTGGTCCACCGGTTTCAGGTCTTTGTCATAAACCCAGTATTGTTTCTCTGTGAGATCGCCCCAGGTAACAAGGATTGCGTTATTCAGGTACAAGTACTGCTCATCTCCGACGACATAGTACCCTTGCGGAATATCTTCAAAAACAGTTTCCCTGTTTTCTCCCTGAAGATCAGTGCGGTATACTTCGGTCGGGAAATCATCCCCTTCATTGGAATTGTACTCTTTGAAATACAGTTTTCCGTTGTAGAAAGACGGATGACGGAGACCTTCGTGCTCAGTTGTTTCTCCTGATTCTGTATCATAAATAAACAGAGATGAATGAGCTCCGGAATCGTCGGTGTAGTCAAGATCAAAGTACACATATTTCCCGTATGCCTGAAGGAATCCGTATCCTAAGTCGTGATAACCGTCCGGCACCGAAAAAACTGTCTCCGGTTCATTGTTTTTCCTGCTGATACTGAGCCGCTGAAGGGCCATCTTATTAATTATGCCTTGATCACCTGCAGAATAAGCCTGAACGAAGTAATAGATGTATCCTCTGTGAGCCATAACAAGTTGCATCTCGCTGTCCACGTTTTCGTAGAGCATTTCCTTTGAATGTCCATTCTGAGCAATCTGCATTACCGTCGAAAAAGGATTCTTCTCTCCGGCAACAGTAATACCGCCGTGCGGACCGACGCAAACATACAGTTTGTCCTTTTGCAGCATCAGGGACACTCCCGGGGCATCGCCGTCCACAACACAGGCATTGCACTGGCTCCGTTTCTCCGGGTTTGTTTCCTGGTCATGAAGACAGTTTGCCTTGTCGCATAAGGGCGTGATCTCGCCAGACTTTACATCCGCTTTGTAGACGAATCCGTTATGATACAGATAACAGCCGCCGTCACAGTTCTGTACTCGCGTAACTTTAATCGCCTCCCGCAGCTGATAATACTGCAGATCCGTTTCGAAATCATATCCTTCCGGATTGGCTCCCTTCATCGGATTGGTGAGGAAGCATCCTCCGAGAACAACGCAGGCAATCACAGCAGCAACAATACCCAGAATCACCGGTTTTTTGTAATTCAGCACTTTTTTCACCCGCGTTTTTACAGCGATTTCTCCGAATGCCAGCGGATAAACCAGTACCTGCTGCCGGTTCATGCTGCAGGAAACCAAAGCGTTCGCATATGCTTTCCTCTCAGGAGTCTGCAGCCCGGCAATCACCTTTTCGTCGCAGGCAGCCTCGATATCCCGGCTGAACAGGATATACGACAGCCACATCAGCGGATTGAACCAGTAAACCGCAAGGAACAGGAACCCCAGCGCCTTCCACAACGGATCCTTCCGCTGAAGGTGTGCGCGTTCATGAGCCAGGACATGCGTAAAGTCCGTTTCTTCGAGACCGGAAGGCAGGTAAATCCTGGGCTTTACAATACCAAGGATAAAGGGCGTCTGCACCTGATCGCAGAGGTAAATGTTCTCTCGGTACAATACAGCCTCAGCAACACTGTATCTGAGCCTGAGATATCGGATCAGGCTGTACAGGAGAATTCCCGCTAAACCCGAAAGCCAGATGATACTGCAGACACTTAGGAGAAGGTCTGTCGGTCTCTGTGTTTCTATCCGGAGTTCTGAAGCCGTTGGGAACGCTGAGAGTTCACGGTTTTCTTCTGTCTCAGCAGTAAGCCGCTGGTTCAGGTATTCGTCTACCGCCTTGATGCCGCTGTCTATCGTGAGATTCGTCTGGTCTACCGAAGAAGTCCCGTTCTTTCCGGTGTCCGAAGTTACATGAATCGTCTGTCCGGACGGAATCAGGCTGAACGGTGCCTCGATCGAAACAGGAAGGATGAGCCTTACGGCAACAAGGCCGAAAAGAAACACGGAAATCCAGCGCGGCGCTTTTTTCAGTAAAAGCCGCATCCGAAGCACCGCCAGGATCATTATGCTTCCCGAAATACTCATGTTCAGGATTTCGATCAATACACGACTCATCACTTTTCCTCTGCTTCGTCAATCATCTTCCGGATCGCTGCGGCCTCCTCCGAAGATATACTGCCGCCTTTGGTAAATGCGGCGATAAAGGCGGGAAGCGATCCCGAGAAGGAACTCTTCACGAACTGGCGGGACTGGCCGGTATAGAACTGTTCCCTTGTCAGAACTGCCGTTACCGTTCCGCTGTTATTGACAAACAGACCCTTTTCACAGAGCCGCTTGATCACGGTATGCGTCGTTGTCCGCTTCCAGTTGAACTCTTTTTCCGCCAGCTTTACCAGTACGGTTGATTTGACCGGTTCATTCGCCCAGATCATATCCGCAAAACGGCTTTCGATTACGCCTAACTGAATATTGCCCATAAACGAAACGATCACCTCCACAAATTGATTACAGGTTGTAGTCTTTTGTTTTAGTCTACCACTTGTAGACATGCTTGTCAAGTGTTTTTTCCTCCGGACATGACAAGGTCTATCAATGTCATTTACAAAAGTTCTCTTAAGAGCAATTTTTCTAGCCTAAAAAGAGTTTTAAGAAATGACCTTGATAGACCTTGCACATCCTGATGAAAACTACCCTGAAGGAAGGCGGGGAGGTGAAAAACGGCCCATAACTCATCAAGGACTGACATAAGATATACGCCAAGCAATACGATGCCAGTTTCTCGAAAAAACGTGCAAACATTTCGTGACCATGCGATGCCCACAACATTAGCACTCGGAAGACTCTATGGCACTCAGAAAGGCTGGGAAAAGATTCATAAAGAATCCTAACCCCACAAAAACTATTTTCATCAACACGATTATATAAGCACTCTGTGAGATCTCACGGGATAAGTCTTCAGTCTTTCCTCGTCTACCTGCCTGATTTACGCATACGGGTTACGATTGCCTTTTGGACTTCGCTGTCCATTGCCAGCTTATCCGCCGTATACGCCTTATATCAGGTTTCTGTTCGTCAGGCTACGATTTTGCTATCCCTTCTTCTCGCCCACATCTCGCGATGTAAACCTTGGGAGTCGCTTTGGGGTTCGTCGGCAACTACGTCCTTTGTGGACTTTCACCACAGACTGACGGCATGCCCGTCATACAATGAATGAGCCGCACTCTGCGGTGCGGCTCAAAATCTTCGTGGAGCCAATGGGGATCGAACCCATGACCTCTCGCGTGTGAGTTCTTGATCAGGTCAAAAAGCATAGGAAAGGAGCCGTTCTCGGTATCACGGCTCCCCAGTGTACCCGTGGTGTACCCGAATTGTAGCCGCCAAAACAACAATATTTCACATATAACCGTGGCCACAATTGCCTTCTAATTCTTGTTTCTTGTCATTCAGTCGTCTGGCTCAATCAGTTGAAATAATCTCGTGAATTATCTGAATCCTATGTATAACTATTTGCTTAGTTCAGATTCAAACAGCCGGTCAAACCAAGCAGGGTGATTATCGTCAATATCGATGCACTTTCCATAACTGAAAACTGCTATCTGACGAAAAACATTTGTATTATCATAGACAACAACGCGTGAACACAATGGCATCACCTTCAGCAGATTTCTTTGAGACTCAGCAAATCGTCTTCTGATATCCTTTTCTGGGATTCCATGACCTCCAGCAGCTACTCTCATCTCTACCCGTTTAATTGCCAGTTCAACTGACTCCAGTCCGACAAAATACAAATCAATCGAATAACCAAGCCGATATGCTTTCTCTATGTTATTGAGAATGCTTTTTCCGCACAGGGTTGTTTCTTGATTGAACGATATGCCTTCAGAAAAATAAGCGTTGATCAGTGCTACCGCTTCTCTCCCCGCGCGGATGACATCGGATGGATTGTCCCATCGACCAAATTTGCGTACGATCTCATCCACGTTTACACGCGGCATATTCTGAACTTCTTTATTCGTCTGATAAAAAGTCGTTTTTCCGGCTCCGTTTACTCCGGCAAAAACAATGTATTTATTCAATGTCAAAACCTCTTCTCCGCGATTGCCTGCTTCTGTTTCTGCTGCAGAATAAAGTTTGATACTGTTCGTACAAAGTCCTTTTCTTCTTTCGATTTTGCGTTTTCCAGAAGATCACAGGTATCATCGAAGTTGATGTCTTTACATCGTTCATATAATTCATGAATAGCTTCTTTATCTACCATCGTCTTTCCTTCTTTAAATATCAGATTTTCTTTTTTCTATTCTTAATTATAAGCCTTCCTTCAAAGAAATACAAGTGTTTACAGTCAAGTAATAGCTTCACTGTACCTGATACAGGAACTCTTTTTCAATCTTTACACTCTGAATCTTACATCCGCTTTTAGCGTGCAGGTCATAATAGACCTGATCCGTAAATTTACAGATCATCGGATGGCCGCTGTCATAAATACGGATACGCAGTTCTTCCGGTCTGCCAAAGCGATCCAACAGAATCCTCCAGGGTTTCCCTGTTGTAAACCAGTCATCAAGAAGCTTTCCGTCTGGGTTATACACTTCTGCCCGGTCTCCGAGATAATTAACCTGAAGGAAAATGCGGTGCGCATCCTCAATCCCTGTATAGTCCATTTTTATGCAGTAATCGCAGTACGCAATCTGCTCTTCCTGATCACGGAACTCGCTCACTTTCAGCACTTCTGCAGTCGGTTCAGCTTCCGTACCGGTTTCGAAAACTGTTTTCTGATCAACTCCCCCGTCCGGAAGAAAAACCGTCAAAGTTTCTTTCCTATGTGAAGTAATCAGTTTTTTTACGCCGTTGTCTTCAATCAGAATGCTGTCATCATATTGTGTGATGTAGAGACCGTCCGGATAAAGAAATGCACGGTTTGCGCTGCTTTCTGTCAGTATTTCGATTCTGGGGTCGAATGAAAGCCTGTTCTTCCTTCGAGCAAAATCCACTGCTGCCGCTGTTGTCGACTCACTCGTCCCATCAATCCAGTAAAAGCTGCGGTCTCCCAGCACGCACAAAGGATTCGCCTGGAAAAGGCGACTGGTCTCATTATATATATTGAAATGATATAAGTAACACTTTCCGGCTTCGAATGACAGATGCTCATACCACAGAACACTTCCATCCGGAAGAGCGACAGTAATCTCTGTATCCGGATGGTCACAAAGTTCGTAAAGGCGCTGATGACCGTTGACAAAAAGATAGGCGTTCCCGCTTTTTCTGTTTACCCGGAGTGATGCCCGTACGGTTTCACAGTCAGCAGCATTCTTTGAGGTTACCAGCGGCAATATCGTCTCCGCTCCAGCGAGGTCTTCCCCGAAACTATGCAAGAAAATCGCATATTTCTTCAATCCGCCGAAGCTTTCCTGCGGTTTTCCCGCTTCGTTCAGACAGGCGTCAAAATCATAGCTTTTCTTTGGGGTATTGGTATGACCGCCGATATCCTGTGCTTCATTCAGCGTTGAGTATTTTCCGTCCGGATTGATGCCGCCATGATACATATAGTACCCGAGAAGATTCGCCCCGGAACCGAGCGCGCACAGAATGGCAGCTTCGTTATCCTTGGAAGACGCAACCGGGCGGCGATGAGAGGTGACCTGCAGCCCGCCGCCAAGTTCCGCTGTAAGATAGGGGAAATCCGCACGGATAGTTCCGTTTGTACCGTCTCCTTTTTCAAAATCCGAACCTACATCGCCATCATCCAGATAAGGAATAAAGCGGAAATTGTCCTTAGGCGGCAGCGGATCGGCATTGCTCTCCCAGGGTGCGTCCACATAGCCCGAAAGAACCTGCAGCGTCTCGTCGATCGTACAGGCCCCGCCCCAGGCTGTCGCTGTATAATACGGTACGATAAAACCGGCCTCTCGCGCCATTTCATACAGCTTTTTCATGTGGGCAGCCTGCTCTTCCCGATCCTGAGGACCGCCGCAGTGTCCGTACTCGTTCTCAAGCTGTACGCCGAGAATCGGTCCGCCATCTTTGATAAATAAACCCTGAACCTGCTCAAAGACTCTCTCAAACCAGCTGCGGACCAGATCCAGATATTTCGGGTCATTTGTCCGTTTTTCAAAACTGCTGTCATACTGAAGCCAGTCCGGAAAGCCGCCGTTCCGGCACTCGCCATGTGACCAGGGACCGATGCGAAGCCAGACCTTCACACCGCATTCGCCGCAGATTTCCACAAACTTACGGACATCCCGACAGCCGGAGAAGTCCCATTCATCCTGCTGCTCCTCATGATAAATCCAGAACATGTATGTTGCGACAATATCGATACCGCCGGCTTTCATCTTCAGAATTTCTTCCCGCCAGAACTGCGGCTCAAAACGCGAAAAATGAAATTCTCCCATAACCGGGATGAAACGCCTGCCGTTTCTTAAAAGACTCATGCCGTCTGCGGTATACTGATTTCCGGACAGATCCTCCCCGTAAAAGGGAAGATCCGTCCGGAAAGTTTTTGCTTCCTTTGGAATGATAAAGTTAATCTGGTCCATTGAATTCCTCTATGGTCTTTAATTCGTCAGTATAAAAAAGAATGTCCCTCAGAACTGCTTCCCGTACTTTTCCTGAAGTTTTCGGAACAGCTGATAAGACGGTTTTTCCTCTCCGTACATATCAACAGAGCCGTGAACACGTCTCCGGAACCTGCCATCTCCTTCTTCGCCCATCTGGGTCCGGTAATCATTGAGACAGAAATACATATAACCGCACATGTTATCGACAGCAGCATAGATCGGCAGGCGCTCCTGCAGGATTTCGCAGCGTTTTTCGTCACCGCCGGAGAATCTCGGCTCACAAAGACCGAATTCGGAAACCAGAATCGGCATGTTTCCTGCTTTTTCTGCGGTTCTGCGAATGACGGCTTCCACATCATCACAGGGCTGCCACAGCGCAAGATAATCATTCCACATCGCGATATCTCCGTGAAGCGCTGCGTCGTCCCTGTCCAGGTTCTGATCCAGCCCGACGGAATTGGATACATAGTTAACCAGGCGGCTGTCATCCAGCGTTTTAAAGAAATCCACCATATGGTCCACATAGTCAATCGTCTCCGGATCCGGACCGCCCAGTTCGTTGCCGGCGCCCCAGCAGATGATCGAAGGGTGATGTCCGTGATAGTGCACCATATCGATCGCCTGGTTTTCCGCGAGATCCGTCTGCAGAGGCGTTGCAATCTTGGGATACCCCCAGTAGGGAATCTCTTCCTGCACCATCAGCCCGTGTTCATCGCACCAGTCGAAGATGCTGTCGTCCTGCTGCCAGTGAAAACGGGTAAAGATGCATCCGGCTTCCCGGATTTTCCGAAGGAAGATCCGGCTGATTTCCGGCGTTTCCGCCATACCGTAATCGGGATGAGATCCGGGCATCCATTCACAGCCCTTAAGATACACGGGTTTGCCGTTCAAAAGCACTGTCGTTCCGTTCACCTCGATAGTCCGGAAGCCTATACGTTTTTCAAAGGTATCGTTTTCTCCACGAATCCGGACAGTGTAGAGATTCGGTCTGTCCGGCTGCCAGAGTGAGAGATCTTCGAAAACCAGCTCAAAGGCTTCGGCATCTTCTGTCAGGCAGGACAAAACCGTTTCTTTGCTCTGATAATCTATGAGTTCCACAGAAAGCTTCTGATCCGTTGTATCCGGTTCGATAAACAGCGAACCGCTGCACAGATTCCCGTCAATGATCTCGATTTCATATCGGATATCCGCATCGAAGATATCCTTTTCTTCATATAATGTCAGCCGGACATCTCTTGTCAGCCCACCGTCGTCTGCCCAGTCAAAGTCCAGCACATGGGGCAGCATTTCCTTCTTTGGTGTATTGTCCACGTCAATACGAATCTGATTCTCGCCTTCTTTCAGATATTCTGAAATCTCCGCTTCAAACGGCAGATACCCAGAACCGCTGTGATAAAATGCCGGATGTCCGTTGACATAGATATTCGCAGTATGATAAGCCGCACCAACATAGAGAAAAGCAGCATCATAGTCTACTGGATTTCGGATCGTCACTGTTGTCTCATAACAGCCGATTCCCCGGTAGTTCTGGAGTCTCTCATCCGAGTCCACGTTCCAGGTATGAGGCAGCGTTACTTCTTTATCCACTTCATATTCCCGGTCATACTCCGCTGCCGTAAACGGATCCGCACGCAGGACAAAGTCCCGGTGGACACTGTTTGCGTTCTCAAAATCTCCTACCGATAGCGGATTCAGATGTTTGATCCGGAACTGCCAGTTTTTCAGTTCATATGTTTTTTTCATGAATATCTCCTGTGACAGTTGTCAGATTCGTCGTTTTGTTGGCAGATGTCTGTGATTCTCACTCGATTTCCAAAAGCCCTTTTTGTCCGAGGCTGATCAGTCTCTTACAGTAATCCCTGCTTCTCTTTTCGATATCGTCCTGATATACTTCGAGTTCCGGCATGGATACCGCAAAGAAATCATAGCCAACCTCATCAAAGATATGCTGTTCTCCGTAGATGATCAGCTGGTGGAATGACTTCTTTGCCATCTCGTCATTTCCGAGCGCATGGAACGCGAGTCCCTGATAATAAATATAATCGGAGGGTTGGTCATTGTAATAGCGAACCTGGGCCGGGATCTGATCGCCTTCCGTCGCCTTTATGAAACATTTTTCAGCTTCCGCTTCATTTCCAAGCGCACGGTAAGATACTCCCATGAGATAGTATGCCTGATTATCCGGGACATTGTCAAGCTTTCCTTCTCCGAGATTATCCGGATATTTTAAACTGCGTTCTGCGTAATGGATCGCCGAAAGCAATGCTTCATCTGTACCCTCTTCAATCTTCAGTTCTGCAATCGACAGAAGCGCGGTCTTGTATTCGTCCGCAACCTTGCCTTCGCCGCCCTCCCATACATGGAAGGTATAGTTCATGAGAAGTTCGAGCGCTTTTTCGTACTGTTTATCCGCGTTTAACAGGGACACATAGGCCAGCATCAACGCATAGCGGTCAGGAAGGACTTCCTTGTGATTCTCAAGGATCTCAAGCCGTTCTTTTTCCGGGACATCCAGCTTCTTCAGCAGCTGTTCCTGCTCCAGAAGGAATCGGCTGTTATCAGGTTCCAGTGCACAGGCTTTCGCGATCTCTTTCCGGGCTTTTTCATTCAGCGCGTTCAAAGTATCGGCTGAATCGCCTCCGATACGGTCTGAAAAAACATCTTTGTGATTGTAATAGGCAATGGACAGATTCCGGTGCGCTGGTGCAAAGTCTGGTTTCAGCGTCACACAGGTTTCCCAGTTCTCTGCCGCTTCCTGATAACGCTTTTTATCATAAAGAAGTTCTCCGAGGTAGTAGTGTGCCATAGCTGGCGCATCTTCGATTTTCTCTGCTCCGAGCATCATCATAGTCTGAAGGATGATCTGCTCGATTACCCGGTTCGGGAAGCAGCAGGCATAATCCGCCTGTTCCCCAAGCGCCCGGTAACGCTTCGCTTCTTCGATCTTTTCAGGCAGGAAACTCTCTCCGTCTTCAGAGCAGCAGTACGCGAGTGCGTAGTACTTCATCGGATTCTCCGCCGGACAGGAAAGAAGTACTTTATTTGCGTCCTCAGCGAATCCGTATTCCAAAAGCTCATATGCGAGATTCAGATAGTTTTCGGTCCTTCCGCCCATGACTTTTTCGAATTCTTCGGAATCGTCCATCCGATAGCAGACCGGGAAATATAAAGGATCGATCTTTTCGCTTTCCACAAGGAAAAGACGATATTCTTCCGCGAGCTCCGTATTCTCGGGATCTTCTGTATGAAGCGCATGAAGGATCGAAGCACGGAGTCCCCGCACTTTCATGTTGTGGTACTGGCGAAGAAGCGCCTCCTCAGAAAATGCCAATGCCTCCCGGAGATTCCCCTTCCGTACTGAGATGCAAGCCAGATGATAATAGGCCGGACCGGCAGTCTCGGCGGACCAGGTTGCTTTATAGAACGCGTCAAAGGCCTGGTTCACCAGGATATTCCGACTGCGGGAAAGACTCAGCGCAAGACCGTAATTAAACCAGGCTTCCCCGTGGTACGGGTTCGGATTCCGGCGGGTCTGTTTTTCGATCGCTGCTTTAAAATACCGGATGCTTTCCGCGATTCTTCCGGAACGGAGCAGGAGAAGGCCATAGGCATTGTTGAGCCGGATATCCGACGGATCTCTTTTCAGGCCTTCCAGGTAGTAATCCGAAGGAAGGAAGGTTGCGTGCCGGTACTGTTCAAGGTGCTGCCCGGCGAGATACAGTTCTTCCAGCGACTGAATCTCGGAAGGTTTCTTCATTGCTTCCTGAGGTTCCGGAATCGGCCGATTTGTCTTTATATATTCGCTGCAGGAAAGAAGCTCCCGCCCGGATGCATCCGTTATGGAGATAACATAATCACATAATCCGGGTATGGTCTCGATAAAGAAAGTTCCCGGTGTAAGATCGACTGTTTTCCGATAGATTTCCTGCTTCTCCGCTTCCGGCTCGTTCACATTTCCGGACATTACAGAGATTGTCACGCTCTCATTGATTCCGCTCGAATACAGCTTGATTCTCCCGCAGGAAGCGCGGGATGCAAGCTTCCGGTTTGCATCCTTTCCGTATTCGAATGGACTCGGCTTGAGCGCCTTTCCATCCTCGTCCAGGTAATCCACGCCGAGAACCAGGCCCTTTGTCGCCTGAGTCACGCGGCCGACTGCCTTATAGGGCATGAAATACTGGACAAAATTCTTCTCTTCCTGAGGTTTCAGCCAGGTGAAATCCGGCTGATTATCGCAGTATACGCCGGTCATCAGTTCGATGTACGGTCCGTCTTCGTCGGTCAGGTTTTTGTCCCAGGTTTTTCCGAAGTCGCCGCAGCCCCAGGTCCACTGTTTTTTCCCGGGACTGATATGATGGTCTGCCACATGAAGAAGTCCTGCCTGAACCCCTTCATCATAGTTTCCGACAAAATCAAAATCCGAATGGGCTGCCATGTAGGAAGTGGGAACACGGATGTTTTTATAGCGTGAGATATCCACGCCGGCGGAGTAGTCCGCCTTGTAGTATTCTCCGGTGGCAATCGGGAAGGTGGAGACAGCGCGTTTGCCGTGATCCATCACAGCATTTACGTCGGGAGGGAATACGGAAAAGGTATGCTCGTTTACGGCAACCGCCGGATTCGCCCACCAGAGGAATGTCTGTGGGAAATCCGTGGGGTTATAAAGCTTTCCGCGAATTTCAATATATGCTTTGTCAGGATAGAGTGTGATTACAGCATTTCCTTTCGTCCCGTTCATCCGGTCGGTTTCGCCGATCAGGACGGTCGCGGAACCGTCCTGATTTTCCCGATAGCTGTAATCCACGGGCATAAAGGTCGAGGGACGGTGATGCTGCGGCCAGTTGAATTCGATACCGCCGGAAATCCAGGGCCCGGCAAGTCCCACAAGCGCCGGCTTGATCACATGATTGTAATAGACGAAATCATAGCCGTTTGTCTTGTCATATGCGCGCTGGATCCGCCCGCCCAGTTCCGGCAGGATCATGACATAAAGATAGTCGTTTTCCAGAATCAGCGCCCGGTACTCGACATTTTCCTTTTCTTCGCTGATCTTTTCCGTCACCGGCAGAGGATATACCTTGCCGGTACTGCCCTGGTAAGCCCGCTTCTCAATAAACAGCGGATTTTTCTCCGGTGTTCCTGCCTGATAGGTCGGAATCGTCACCTTCTGTTCATACACCTGTACTTTACCCATGTTTCCCTCCTGATTGCAGTCTAAGGCCAGGGCGGAAAAGTATGCTCAGCCTAATGACTATGATAGAATAACATATAAAAATTGCTCAGTCAAGCTTTTTTAATGATTCCTCTAAAATCCTTTATATCGTTGCATTTTCCGCGATTATTTATATAGTAATAGTGCGATTTATGTAGAAATATTGCTGTTTTCATTTTGTTCTTATGCTGCAGACGGCTTCCGGAAGCCCGGGTGCTTGGAAGCAGACATTTATTGTCCCCTGCTCCTTCCCCGCACGGACTGCCGCAGTGACGCTCCCATGGAAGGAGTTCCTGCTTCCGGTGCCGTAGTCTTCCGGTGTTTTTGGATTGCCGGAACCGAGACCCGCAAGCGTTCCCACGCCCGAAACCGTCACACTGACCGAGAAATCCTGCCCGTAAATCATCCGGCCCTCATTGTCCGTGATTTCCGCCCGTATAAACGAAAGGTCCATCCCATTCGCTTCGATCTCCGTCCGGTCCGCAATGAGGCGGATGGTTGCCGGAGTGCCGGCACTTTCAATCCGGTCGCGGCTGAATTCAGCACCAGCCCTGTATGAAACCGCTTCAATCACACCCGGTTCATAAGGAATCACCGCCCGTGCCATGAAATGCTCCGGTACCGCTTCGGCCTTTTCCGTTCCATTCACATAGAACTTCACAAGGTCACAGTCCGCGTAAGCGACAACCGCGATATCCTGCCCGATCCATTCTCCCTCATACGTCCAGTTCGGAAGCACCTCTTCCCAGTGCCAGCCATTCCCGTAAAACGCCTCATGGGCGTGCCTTGGATGACGGACAAAGAGATGAACGCCGCTATCCTGTCCCCAGACGATATTTCTGTAATAGTTGATCGGGCGCCGGTGTCCGGTAAGATCCAGATCACCCTGTAGACAGGAAAGCCAGGGGAAGCCCTCAAAGCCGAACAGTGACGGCGGTTCTTTTCCCCAGAACACATTGCCCATTCCGGCTTCGCCCATGTAATCCATCGCAACCCATACGAAATCACCGATGACATTCGGATTTCGGTCCACGGCCTGCGTGTTCTCATACAGGTAAAAGGGCATAGTCTCCGTTCCCATGATTACGCGCTCAGGATACTTTTCCCGGTCCTGGTCATAGCGGGAATACATATAGTTGTACCCTGCAATATCCAGGTTTGCGATATTTCCTTTTGTCGCTTCATCCCAGCGGTCCACGCCGTCATAAATGCCGGTGGAGTGCGCCATTTCATACGCCATCTGCTGATAATTCATGCCTGTAAAATGGTCCGCCGGGCGTCCGCAGGCCATATTGATACCGGATGTGACCGGGCGTGTCGGGTCCAGCGCACGGACAAAATCCGCCTGTACCTTTCCCCAGTATACACCGTTGCTGGCCCCGTCGAATTCCATGATTTCATTTCCGATGCTGTAGCAGAAAACCGACGGATGGTTCCTTGCCTGCTTTACCATGGCTGCCGTATCATATTCCCACCACTTCTCAAATTCGCGGTGGTAGTCCATCGGAGTCTTTCCGACACGCCAACAGTCGAAGCTTTCCGTCAGCACCAGCATCCCGAGGCGGTCGCAGGCGGAAAGAAGTGCAGAACTCGGCGGATTATGTGCGGTACGGATTGCATTGAAACCGGCTTCCTTCAGCTTCTCGATTTTACGTTCCTCTGCACGCGGAAAAGCCGCAGAACCGAGGAATGCGTTGTCATGATGAATACAGCCGCCGCGAAGCTTCATCAGCTTTCCGTTCAGACGGAAGCCTTCGGCTGCGTCGATTTCAATCCTCCGAATGCCGAAAGTGATTTCTTCCGAATCCTCCGCATCTTCTGCGAGAAGCTTCAGCTCCAGCTTGTACAGTTTCGGATTCGAAAGATCCCAGAGAACCGGTTTTTCCACCGCTATCTCTAAAACCGTTTTGTTATCTCCGGGCATGAGCAGGAGCTCTCTTTCGATACTGCCCGCTTGTTCCCCTTCGGGCGAACTCACCGCCGCACACAGCCTGGCTCCCATTTCGGAGTCGCGGTTTTCAATGACGGTCTCGATATGCACCAGAGCTTTATCCACAGACACTACCGGTGTACTGACGAAAGTTTCCGTTGGCCGGATAAAGACTTTTCCGCCCGAGTACAGGAAAACTTCGCGGTAAATACCGCCTCCGGTGTACCAGCGGGAAGCCGGGTGGCGGCAGGAGGTACTGATTCGGAGTTCATGTTCCCCAGGAGCAACCCATTCACTCAGATCTACAAGCGCCGGCGTATAGCCGTAAGGATGATAGAATACGAGATTCTGGTCAATACAGATCTCAGCTTTCTCATACACACCGTCCAGATACAGGAACAGCGTGCCGTCAAAATCTGAAGGAATATCCAGGTTTTTCCGGTATTCCGCATCCTGTGAAGCAAAATAGCCCACGGATCCCGCTCCGGGGTTGTCCGGCGTACGGTGCAGGGTACTGATATAATCATCAGGAAGATTCACCGGAACCGGCGGATCTTTCCGCCATCCGGAGCCAAGAGCCCGTGTCCAGTTCAGATTAAGGGATGTTCTTTTCATAAGATACCTCCGTATGCAGCCGCGCGGATCCGCTGATGGATCACTTCTTCCAGATTAGGCCAGAGCTGATGCATATAAACAACGGCAAAACGTTCTTCAGGATCTGCCGCCGCCCAGGTTCCCGAGCCTCCGGTCCATCCAAATTCGCCTTTGGACCCGTTGCAGAATCCGCCTGCCGGATCAATCATGGTCCTCACGCCAAGCCCGTAACCATAGCCCGGCATATAGACTGCATTGTGCGCGCCGGTCATGAAATCCTGGCGCTGCACTTCCGTGATGTGATTCCGGCGCATCAGATCGATCGTCTTGCGGCCGATATACTGCTCACCCTGATAGATGCCGTCATTGGCCAGCATAGTAAAGAATTTCAGCATATCTTCCGCTGTCGAAAGGATTCCGCCGCCGCCCGCTTCATAAACCTCATCCGGTTCATGGCCGGAAATCGACATATTGAAAGGAATCCGCTTACCATCCTGATTGTAGGAATAAAAAGCAGCCTGGCGTTCTTTCCAGCCGTCCTCGTAATGATACCCGGTCGATTTCATGCCCATCGGCTCAAAGAAGGTTTTTTTCAGATATTCCGAAAGACGCATCCCGGAACAGAGTTCCACAAGCCCGGCCACCAGTTCATGACTGTAGCCGTACATCCACTGTGTTCCCGGATCAAATGCCAGCGGAACCTCCGCCATCGCATGAATTTCTTCCTGAAGGGTATAAGGTCTCCCAAGCTTCTCCCGAAGTGCCTTCTTAACATCCAACATTCTTCCAATCGTCGGATGGACTTCCTTGTCCGTGCCGAAATTCGTCGCATACGGGAAACCAGTCGCCATGGTAAAGCAATCCCGGATTGTTATCCTGGTTTTCGCGGGCCGGGTTCTCAGCAGCGTCCAGTTGTCCCGCTCGTAGACCTGCATGTCCCGGTATTCCGGGAAATAATAATCCAGCGGGTCGTTCAGCAGAAAGGCGCCCTGCTCAAAAAGCGTCATCGCCGCCGTGCAAACAAAGACCTTGGTCAGGGACCAGATATCAAAGATTGTATCACCCTGCATTTTCCTGCCGGTCTGTTCATCCGCAAAGCCTTCATAGCGGGTATAGACTGTTTCTCCGTCCTTGCTGACGGCGCATACGAGTCCGGCCGGTCCCGGGTTCATCTTCATTACGCGCTCTATTGCCGCGTCCAGTTTCCTTCCGTTATACATCTTCCCTCCTGATTTCAATGTCATAGACCGGTATGAGCCGGATGTCCTGAATTTTTTCTTCAATAGAATCGGTGAGTTCCTTTTCTGCTGCCAGATTGTCGACGACAATCCGGGCGCCTTTTTTCTGCGGAACAATCAGCATCAGAATTTCCGCAAGCTCCGGATCGCTGTCGTTCTCTTTCCACTCTTCGATCGGTCTGTTCTTATGAAAATCTTCTGCGAATTCCGAAAGCCCGATTTCCCAGGTGGTCCCGTTATTGAAATTGTCATTGATAAGCCGGTGTCCGGCAAAAGCATTACCAACATCGCCAATGTAGTCCGTCGCCAGTATCAGATCCTTCACTTCCGAGAGCGCCTCTTTCCGGAACCGGACGATATAGCGGTGCGGCGCCGGATTCTCCACCTGAAGCTTCGGGTCACAGCGCTTACAGGACACGTGATACAGATTCAGATACGCGGGCATCTCCGCTTCAGACTTCTCAGCCGCTGATCCATTCAGCGTAAAACTCTTTGGATATAAAAGGACCGTATTCTCAGTATTCCAGGTCTCGATACGGATCCCGGTTTCGTCAGCAAGCACCGGCGCCTCCGAAAACACCAGGCCTTGCTCCGTCAGATACATCCGGTCCGACAGGACGCGGTTTACGACAAGCACCCGGACCTTCCGGTCTCCCGAAGAAACCGTGAAGCAGGCTGACAGCCCACCGGAAAATATACCTTCCTGCATTTGATCAGGGCCATCCAGAAAACGGTAGCAGCTGCAGCCGCTCTCCGCTATCACCGCAGCTTCTTCAAACTCAAATCTCCCGTCCATCCCGTCCGGAACATAAAAAACCGCAGTGGGAATATCCCCGGGAAGCACTGTCACCGGCGCTGCTGTTGCTGTCACGAGACGAATACCGCAAAGATCCAGATCAAAGGGCATGATCACACTTTCGCCCCCGGCTAGGTTAAAGCAAAAGCGCCGGTCTCCGTGTCCGGTCCTGATCAGGATTTCGACATCTTGCCGATCCGGAAGCTCCAGATGATCCTGGAAATTATCGACGAACAGGAAGCCGCTTTCCCCGTCAGTGCGGACCGCATACCGGATAGATTCCGTGTCGGAAGGATTGATTGCTGCCGCGCCTTCCGGCGTCACAGTCTGCATCGGGCAGAGAATGTCTCCGAAATCCCGGGCAAAGTAATGGATAGCTTTTGAACGAAGGAAGCTCTCCCTCACCTGTCCGTACTCACCGAGCGGTGCCTGATAATCGTAGGAGATTTTGGGCAGACTGCCGTCTCCTGTGTATCCGCCGTTTTTCATCAGCGGATTGCTGCCGCCGTGATACATATAGTACCCCAAAAGATTGCATCCGGAGCCGATCTTGATATTGGCGATCGCGTCTACACTGCGCATCGGATATATAAAGCGGAAGCGATAGCCGATCATCATTCCAGCGCCGATCTCGCAGCAGCAGTACGGCCGGTCTTCCGGGTTATAGCGCGGATGGAAATCATAGTTCGTCTCCACGCTGTTCTCGTGAAAACGCTGATAGACATATTCGTCTGTCGGCGGATGCTCCCCGTTTACCATCGGCATCCAGGGCCGGAAGGCGTATCCGCCCCACATCGGCATCATCTCGTCGGGAACAATCGCACCGCCCCAGGCTGTCGCCGTGAAAAATGCGGGTGTAATCCCGGCCGAACGCGCGATGTCACGTATTTTCAGCATATATTCATCACCCTCGCTCCCGCCGTGCATGATTTCGCGGAAAGCGTGGGCAGAAAAATGCCAGCCTGAACTGGCATGCATATATTCGTTGTCAATCTGGCAGGCGATAACCGGCCCGCCGTCCCGGTAAAACAGCCCGGAAAGCTGTTTTCCGATCTCTGTAAAATAACGCTTCACATAGTACAGATACCCCTCACCAAGTTTCCGTACATCAAACGGCATACTGTACATCCAGTCCGGGAATCCGCCGTTTCTGCATTCACCGTGGGAGTATGGTCCCAGCCGCAGGATGACATCCATGTCGTGCTTTTTGCAGAGTCCGATAAAGCGCCGGATGTCTTTGCGTCCCGAAAAATCAAATACGCCCTCCTCTTCCTCATGGTGAATCCAGAACAGATACGTAGCGATCGTATTCAGACCGCCCATCTTCATTTTGATAATTTCATCTTCCCAGTACCCTTCAAACACCCGGGAGAAGTGGATTTCACCGGTAATCACAAATACCGGTATCCCATCCTTCTGCATGTAGTAATTGGTAAAAGAAAGCTCTGAGC
This sequence comes from uncultured Lachnospiraceae bacterium, assembly GCA_947168905.1. Taxonomy (GTDB): domain Bacteria; phylum Bacillota; class Clostridia; order Lachnospirales; family Lachnospiraceae; genus UBA1267. The sequence goes on along the minus strand of CAMVNR010000007.1, from coordinate 26,645 downwards.
CTTCAGGATTCCGATCCCCAAAAGGTCCTTCAAGCCTCCAGGTCCTTTTTTCTTTAACATTCCGAATATCCAGGATTTCCGTCATTGAAGCGCCTCATTTCTGCTGCTTAAAGGATCTGCGGAAGTTTTCCTCATCTCCCCAATTCTGATACGTCAGTTCGCAGCTTTGTATTCGTCAATCTGTTTCTGCAGTTCCGCAAGAATATCCTGCATACCGGCGTAATCCAGCGCAGCCTTGAACTCCTCAATCGTTGCGTCTACATCTTCAACAAGGCCGTTAATCAGCGGATCAAAATATGTGCTCTGTACCGCGTCAACAGCTGCCACCTGGGTTGCCACAGGCTCCGTATTGAAAGTAAAGCTGTCCAGCAGATGGGTTTCATACAGATTTTCCTTGAAGAACTTATCCAGTTCCTCTACCTTCAAGTCTACCGGAGTCGGGTTCTCGTAGTAGGTCTTGAGCATGATATTCATATTTCTCCAGCCCCAGAAAGAGCCGCCTCCGAAATCATTGCCGGTGGATTTATAAGTTCCGTCGCCGACATTGATATAGTTCACGCCTTCGATGCCGAGCTGCGCGAGGTTCTGGATTTCGGGATTGGTCGCAAATTCATTGTAAACCATCAGTGCGCGGTCAAGTTTCTTGGATGCCGCATTGAAACCGACACCGCCGTTCACATAACGGGTCGCACGGTACTTGCATTCCGGCATGATGTTGTAGAGATTGATCTCCCAGTCCGGGTGCTCCGCATTGGCCTGATTTGCGTAAATCTGGCAGGAGCCGGCATTCCAGACCATGGTAGCACCGCGGCCGGATACCAGGCCGTCCTGGCGCTCGGAGGTGGTGTTCAGAACGTCAGAGGGCCAGCAGCCTGCGTCCGCGAGCTCTTTCATCTTGTGACAGTAATCAATGAAGGGCTGCCACTCCAGTACGTAAGTATATGAAAGATCCTTCGGATCCTTGCAGTTATACAGCACAAGCTGTCCCTGGCAGGGCGTGCCGCCCATCGCGTACATTCCGAGATGTTCAAACATCAGCCAATAGACGGAAGCAGCGCCGACGGAGTTGCCGTACATGCCGTCCTTGTAGCAGTCTTCGTAGAAGCTCAGGAGTTTGTCATAGCTGTCAATATTATCGTAGCCGTATTTCTTCATCAGATCGCCGCGGATCGCAACGACGTCCTGGTTGACTTCCACATAGTTCGCGGGGATCATGTAGATCTTGCCGTTGATCTTAGCCTGCTGCCAGGCTTCCGCAGGCCATTGTTCCCAGACATCCGGCGCGTACTTCTGAAGCATTTCTTCGGTCAGTTCCGCGAAGCCGCCAAGGGCAACGGTATTCTCATAATTGCCCCACTGGGAAGCCGTGAAAATCATCTCAAAATCTTCACCGCTGGAGAACAGCAGAGAGTACTTGTTGCCTTCGCCCCAGCCGATCCACTGAACATTGACAGTGGTATTGATCTTTTCTTTCAGGATCTCGTTAATTTTCCCGTACGCTTCGTCAAAGTTGTCGCCCTTGTTGCCGAGAAGGTACATGGTAATGGTTTCTTCGGGAAGATCAGAACCGGCAGGCTGCTCTTCGCTCTGTCCTTCATCTGCCTTGGTATCGGCGTCTTCCTTCTCGCCGCTGTCCGCTTTGGCGGTTGTTTCCAGCGCTTTGCTTTCATCCTGTTTTCCGTCTCCGGTACAGCCTGTCAGTAAGGCCATACCCAGTGCCAGAGCGAGAATCAGGGCAGCAAGCTTTCTGATACTCTTCTTCATGTTGTTTCCTCCTTAAAATGGCTTTGTTTTTTATCTTCTCCGGCTGAATCTTTACTGTCCTTCGCCGGATGAATTCAATGATCAGAAGGGCGTGTTACCCTTTCACTGCGCCGATCGTAATACCCTGTACAAAGTAGCGCTGCGCGATCGGGAAAGCGAGTACGATCGGACCGGTTACCACACAGGTCAGAGCAAGTTTCAGTGTCTGAGTCGGCAGCGATACCGCACTGATGACGTCGCCTGAAACCAGATTTGAAGCAATCAGTTTTTTATATCCCTCAATGTTGTTGACCTGCTGATACAGGAAATACTGCAGAGGATACATCTTTTCATCGCGGATATATAGCATAGCGCTGTTCCAGTCGTTCCAGTATGCAAGAGCCGTAAACAATCCGATCGTTGCGAGCGCAGGTTTTACGAGAGGCATGACGATCTGGAACAGGATCCGGAATTCCCCACAGCCATCCATCTTGGCGGCATCTATGAGTGAATCCGGAATTCCCTGGATATAACTCTTCATGACCAGCAGATTATATACACCGAAGACAAGCGGCAGCAAAAGCGCCAGATAGTTGTTGGTGAGTTTCAGTGTATTGGTATACAGTACATAGGTCGGTACGAGACCGCCGGAAAACAGCATCGTGAAATAAAAGAAGAATGAAAAATAACGTCTCCAGCCGAATGTTTTTCTGGTCAGCACATAGGCTGTCATGGTCTGAATAATGAGACCGGTAAATGTGCCTACAATCGTAAGGCAGATCGTTGTCGCATAGGCCCGAACCACAACCCACGGATCCTTGAATACCGTTTTATAGGCTTCCGTGGAGAACTCCTGCGGCAGAATTGAAAAACCGTTTTCTGTAATCGCCCGCTCCGAGGACAATGATCCGGAGACAACCATGACAAAGGGGATCAGGCACACCAGAGCGATAAGGGCGCAAAACGCATAGGCAATGATATTCAGCGCGATAACATCCGCGCCGGTGATTTTATTCTTACTTGCAGTTTTAGCGGAAGATTTCATTCCTTGCCTCCTTAAAACAGGGTGTAGTCCCGGTCATAGAGACTGACGAGCTTATTGGCGGAAACGACTGTGATAAAACACATCACGGACTGCATAAAGCCGATCGCGGAAGACATGCCGAAATCATTCGAAGTCATCAGTGCTCTGAAAGCCAGCGTATCAATTACATCTGTGTAGCCATACAGAAGGCCGTTTGATCCGACCAGGTTAGAGAACATATCAAAGTTTCCTCTGAAAATCCCGCCGATCGACAGCAGGAACAGGATAATCACCGTCGGCATGATTGCCGGGATGGTCACAAAGAAAATACGCTGGAACACATTCGCGCCGTCAATCGCTGCCGATTCATAAACTTCCGTATCCACGCCCATGATTGCCGCAAGGTACATTACGGAGCCATAACCGATGCCTTTCCAGATATTAAAGAACAGCAGGATTCCGGGCCAGGCGGAAGGCTTCGTGTAAAAAGGAATCTTTTTCCCTCCAAGAGAGGTAATCAGACGGTTGATAATACCGAAGTCCGAGCTGAAGATATTAAAAGCCATCACGCCGACAATAACCCATGAAATGAAATGCGGCAGGAACATGCAGGACTGCGCGATTTTGCGGAATCTGCGGCTCTTGATCTCTGTCAGGAACACTGCAACCGCGATCTGGAAAACCGTACCGACAACGATAAACAACATATTATACAGCACGGTATTCCGGATAACCCTCAAGGCCTGGCCAGACTTGAAGAAAAACTTGAAGTTATCGACGCCGTTCCATTTACTGCCCCAGATGCCGCCGGCATAGGTGTATTTCTTAAACGCCAGAACAATACCGGTCATCGGATAATAATGAAACAGCAGGGTGTAGGCAACACCCGGCAGCAGCATCAGCAGAAATACCCGGTATTTGTACAGATGATAAAAGAAACCTTTCTTCTTCGTCTTCATAAACGCCTCCGGTTTCGCGACATAAGTTGCGAAAACATTTTGTTTATGTTATACTAATAACATCTCAGAATTGCACTCGCAAGGATTATCCGCATTCTTACGGTTTTCCTGTTCAAACAGAATAACAGATATGCATTCCGCACATAGAAATAATTCTGAAAATATAGAAAAATTGCGCAAGGAGGAAAAGCATGCTGGCTGCAGACTTTCTGGAAAAATTCAATAAACACATACTCTACTCGGAACTTTCTTCCGAAAACATCGCCGTAGAATCCGGGATCCGTTTCTTTTTTCCGGTCCCAAGAAAACGCGGGGATTTTGTTTTTCTTGGAACAGACGCCGAATGGCGCCGGCTTACAGGAGATGAGGCGCTGATTCCCGGAGCCAGTTACCTGATTTCTTCCGACCGTGACAGCCATAATCTGCTTCCGGAGTCTTTTAAAGGAAAGGTCAATCTGATTATTCTGGACCTGCCGGTCGGCGAGATCATTGCCCGCTGCAATCTAGAAGAAGACGCCCGGAACGACCCCTTTAAGGAACGCCAGCTTTCAGCTTTTTTCCGTACCGCTGCACTTCATCCACTGTCACGTGAAAGCGCGCAGGATTGGGTTGAAAATTTCCGCTATCCGCTGCATCTGTATATTGCCTGCATTGTCATACGTCCGGAAAAAGCGTTGAAGAAATCCTCGGAAATCCTGCGTCTCACGAGAGAACTGCGGGATTTCTTCCAGGAAACCAACCTCTATTGGAACAAACAGGAGTGGGTTATTCTCTGGTCTCAGGAGAAAGAAGGTAATGATACGATTGACCTGTCATATGAGAATTTTTCGCTTTTCCTTCAGGAGCGCCGGCTGAACGCAGGGATCAGTTATGTGGGCACGCTTCCGGGCTTTTACTACACGCATTATCTGACAGCCTCTTCCTCGCTGGATCTTGCTGTAACCATGGGCATTCCCCCGCGGGTCAAACGGATTTACAGTTTTTCCCAGTTTCACCCGCTGTATCTTGTACATCTGTGCGAACGCAGCTATTCTGCGATCCATCCGGAAACCCCCTTCTACTATATGGCGCATCCGGACATCGTGCGGATCTTCCTGTATGACCAAGAGCACGGGACGGATCTGCTGGACACGCTTTATACCTACCTGCTGAACGACTCCAGCCTGCAGAAAACCGCCGCTGTCATGTTTATGCACAGAAATACAGTTTACAATAAACTGACAAAGATCGAGCATGTCCTCGGATATCATATTTCCGATATCCAAAGCAACTCGATCTTCATGTCCTATATGGTGATAAAGTACTATATTGCCTACATGAACCGGGAGCTGAACTGAGCATAAGCTCCCGGTACCTTTTCTGGGATATCAGGCTGCAGTGCGGACTACTCTATCCGCTGTTCTTTCCTTTCGTCCCAGCATCTAAACGCAGCCTTTCTGTCCCTGTTTTTGATAGCAATCGTATTCTTTTCGGCATTAATATATACACGATCGCCCTTTTCAAATCCGAGCATCCATAACTGCACTCCCTGAAATTCGGTCTTAATCTCCCCGGTCCATCACTTCTATCTGGCATATTTTTCTCTTGCTTCTTTTCGTACCTGATCGATGCAGTCATAGTATTCATCTGTCATTCCACTGTTAGGATAACGGACCATTTTGTATTTTCTTCCCAGACACACCTGACCATAATTAAGTTCGCCGCCATAACAGATTCGTCCGTCAACTTCATAGGGAGCAACTAGGAAAAGCAGATACGGGTCTTTGTCATTAATATTTGTATATCCACAAAAATGCTCATACCAAACACCTCCCGATCCTTCATGATACATTTGCCACTCTGTGAGACAGATCTGATCTCCAGCCTGCAGTTCTCCGGTATTATCCATAATGATTTCAGAAATTGTAAATTCCGTCAGATGTACAACCGGATTCCCGACAGTTGGATCTTTAGGTTCTCCAATATCTCCGGTTTTTCGCCCTATCACAATAATTTCAGCATATTCCTCAACAGTGGCCAAATCCAAATACGGCGAAGTAATAAATTTAGCAGCAGAAACGATATGATCAGCCCTTTTACAGGATAGCATCCCTAGTACCGCAGCAATCAATGATATAGTTAAGACTACTTTTTTGATTTTCATATGCTGTCCTTTACTCAGTTTTTTTTATCAACGCTCCTTCATCGTTCCAAGCCTGATCTGCGCGGTCATCCCCTCTTCCGTCTCGAATTTCACCTTCACCTCTCCCGGCGCATCCGCCATGATGACAGCGAGAAGCAACCCGTTGAACATTTTCCGCTGCGGCAGGCTGTACATCGAGATGTCCCGGAGGTCCCCGCCGTCCATGCCGATAAGATGCGCCGGGCCTTCAATTTCACAGCGGATCATCGGACAGGCGTCCGGAACAAAGAGGCCGTTCTCATCATACGCCGCAAGCTCAATCTGGGCGATTCCGTCTGCCGGAACCGTCTCCTCGTACAAGGAGGCTCGAAGCTCTATCATCTTTCCTGTTGTCTGTACCGTTTCAACCGCGGAAAGCTCCCCATTGACATAGCCTTCCGCTTTTAATTCTCCCGGCTCATAAACGACATCCCACACAAGGTGCAGGTCGTTTGTCGTCGGGCGGACTTTGCGGTTCCAGCCGTCATTCCAGGCTTTTTTCGCGCCGTAGCGCGGGCACTGGTAGCCGCGGGATCCCACATACTTCCCATTAATATACAGTTTTACCTCATCGCAGTTGGTGTAGCACACGACCTGTTTGTACGATCCTTCTTCTCCCTGCCAGTTCCAATGCGGCAAAAGATGCAGGGTCGTTTCTTTTTTGTTCCAGATCGACTTGAAATAATAAAAGGTGTCTTTCTTAAATCCGGCTGTATCGATCGGTCCGCAGCCGGCGCCCCGGGCCTCTCCTCTGGTCTCCCCGAGATAATCGATGCCGGTCCAGAGGAAATCCCCGGAAACGAATTTATGGCTGGCTTCGTAGCGCCAAAGTGCTTCATGATGCAGGGTCTGTGCCGGATAATTCTTTCCGCCGAAATGTCCTTCTCCCGTATAGTCGCCGCGGGTACCGCCGGCAGAAGGGTTCTCCGTACCCATCACCGGCCGGTCCGGGAATTCGAAATGATCCTCTTCAAAGAAGGTTTCCGCGCGCTCACGCCAGCGGCCGACATAATTGTAGCCGACCACATCCAGCGCATTCTCAAACTCCCGGAGGGTCCGGATCGGGGCGATCGCCGCGATATTGTCGCAGGAGGAGGTAACCTGCCGGCTTGAATCTTCCCGGTGGCAGATGTCCTGCAGCCACCTGAGGATTTTCACGCCGTCGATCGAGGACTGCTCCGGGATCTCATTGCCGATGCCCCAGATGATGACGGAAGGATGGTTGAAATCCCTCCGCACCATGGTTACGACATCCTGCTCGGCTTCTCTTGGGAAGAACATCGCAGAACCGTAAGCAAGGGCTTCGGAGTAATAATTTTGGTTTTTGTTTTTGCTGAGAAGCCATTCGTCATAGGCTTCGTCATACATGAAGATGCCAAGCTCATCACAGAGATCCAGCAGATTTTCGACAGGAGGATAGGTCGAGGAACGGACCGCGTTGCAGCCCATCTCCTTCAGTGTCCGAAGGCGCCGCTCCCAGCTCTCACGGTATCCGACAGCGCCTGTGAGCCCGCAGTCCCGGTGCAGGCACATGCCTTTGATCTTCACGGTTTTTCCGTTCAGAAGGAAACCTTCTTTCGCGTCAAAACGCACTGTCCGGATGCCGGTCCTGCAGGAAACCGTATCCACAATCTCTCCGTCAAGTTCGAGACTGCTCTCGAGCGTGTAGAGGTACGGATCCTCGTCTGTCCACAGATGCGGCGAGGATACCGATGGACGGACCATGCTGTCGGAGGATTCTCCGGGCTGAAGGGAAAGCGCTACACCGGACACCGAAACCTGCTTCCCCGAAGCATCCAGAAGCCGGTGTCGGATGCCGACATGAACCGCTGATCCGCTCTCGTTTGAGACCTGTGCCCGGATCTGAAGCTGTGCCTCGTCCTGCTCCGGGTAGATCCCGTTGGTGCAGGCCCGAACGCCGAAATGGTCAAAATGTACACTGCCGGTTTCTACGAGGTGTACATCCCGGACAATACCGGACCCGGAGTACCAGCGCGAATTCGGCTGCAAAGCGTTGTTGACCCGCACCGCAACCACATTTTCACCAGCCGTGACTGCTTCTGTCATATCACAGTAAAAGCTCGTATAACCATAGCCGTGGCCGCCGACCCGCTGTCCGTTGACATATACCGTGGAATCCTGATAGACGCCCTCAAAGTACAGCTCGTATTTCCTGTCCAGCAGGACTTCCGGCAGATCAAAATGCTTCCGATACCAGCCGAGGCCGGTTCTTGCGTATCCGCCGCCCCCGCCGGAAGGCGCGTCATAATCCAGCGGATAATCCATGGACCAGTCATGCGGGAGCTGAACCGCTCTCATGCCCTGTTCAATGGCATCAACCTGTGTATAGTCTGTATCGATTGCAAGGCTCTCCCGTTCATCGTCCAGGATGAACAGCCAGTTTTTATTAAACAGTGTTTTTTGCCGCATACTCTGCTCCTTTCCGCTTCACCGTCCCGCTGCCGCGGATACTGCGATGACAAATGAATAGTCAAAATCAGCTATATTTTTCCCTGCGGGTTGTAGAAGCCCGCAGGGATTTTCGTCAGTGTTTTACTATCTGAACATCTGCTTTCTGTTCTCTGAGATCAGTATGTCCACTCATGCCCTTCCGGATCTTCGTCCGTCTTGGGATTATGATGACCGAAGGAGAACCCCGGAATCAGTTCCGTCAGCTTCTCAATCAGCTCATCGTCAAAATCCGTCTTTGCCTCAATCTTCGCATCGAATACCATCGTACAAAGGGAATCTTTTTCTGCTGCTTCCCACTTCGGAAGTCCTTCGCAGTTCGGATCTCCGTTATGCGCAAATGCGGAGAATGCAGCCGGCAGAAGTTCCGCGATGTCCTGCCAGTTTTCTGTCGCCGAGCAGTAGGAAATAATGTCGCCGTTTCCGAAGGCATAGGGGATATCGCTGTTGTGCCATGCAGGCATGCCGGAATCCATCTCATAGCAGCTTGAAAGCAGGTAGGCATAGGCCGGTGCTTCCGACTGCTCCGCCTTGAGCTTCGCGTATTTGACACTGCCGCGGCGCACCAGGCTGTCCACAAAAGGCGCGTACGCAAGATTCTTTCCGGGATAGGTCTTCCTGAAAAGCTCCAGAACCTTCTTTCCTTCCTCTTCCCCGAAATACGAAAGGACATAGGCTTCCTGCTCCTGATCTGTCATCGCGGATTTATTTTTAGGGGTTCTCGGATTGGTAAACTCGCCGAGCGTGGACCCGATCATAAGCGGAACCTTCTTCGCATGCTCCGAGAAGCCGATATCCAGCGGGTAGCCGGGATACCAAGCATTCACATGAGGACGCCAGGATACCACCTGTCCGCGTTTTCCGAATACCCGGATTGCCCGGTTCACAGCCATAATAAAGAGCCGGAAATGCACCTTCTGCAGGCCTTCGATATCGCCTTCCGGAAGTTTCAGCTGCCGCAGAACTTCCTCCGCGAATTCTTTCGGATCCGCCTCCGGATGTTCCTCGAGTCTGCCTGGATCAAAGACGCCGGACATGACGATCGCTTTCTGGAAAAGACCCGCGCAGCTAGGCGCCTGCAGGAGCGTATTCACCTTTCCGCCGCCGCCGGACTGGCCGAAGATCGTGACATTTTCGGGGTCTCCGCCGAATGCGCGGATATTTTTCTGAATCCAGCGCAGCGAATACTCCAGGTCCACGACACCCGCGTTTCCGGAATTCCAGAATTTTTCTCCGAAGCAGGAAACATCCATAAATCCGAAAGCGTTCAGGCGGTGGTTGACACAAACCATGACAACATCGTGGTTACGCGCCATATTGTCACCCTCAAAGGCGATATGCGCGATCGCGGAACCGTCCGCGAAGCCGCCGCCGTGATACCAGACCATAACGGGCTTTTTCGCCTCGGGATCAATCGTCGGCGTCGCGATATTCAGATTCAGGCAATCCTCCTCCATCGGCCAGTAGCGGTGCGGAACTGTGAGCTCGTTTCCGGGAAGCGGCTCCTCCAGAAGCGGACTCACATAGCCGTAGGCAAGCGCGTCTTTGACACCTTCCCAGGATTCCGGCTCGACCGGCATTTCAAAGCGTTTCGCCCGGCCGTAGCGCACGCCCCAGAACTGGTAGACGCCGTCCCGCATAAAGCCGCGGAGTTTCCCCTGCCGGGTTTCTACGACCGGCTCGTCAAAGGTACACTGAAATGTATGTTGATGCATCATGCTGATTTTTCCTCCTGTTCTTTAATATCCCCAGACCGTTCCTTCCTCGTCATCATCCGTCTTCGGCTTGAAGAAGCTCATCATCAGCGGCTTGGCGATGGTGTTGATGAACTCAATCAGTTCGGTATCATGCCCCGTTTTCACTTCGATCTTCTCGTCAAAGATCATCGTCGGGACCGCGTCTTCTGTCGCTGCCGGCCACTCGGGAAGACCTTCGGCATTCGGATTGCCGTATTTGGCAAAGTTCGCGAAGGCTTTCGGGATCAGCACACACAGGTCTTCCGCGTTTCTGGTCGCGTGGCAGTAAGGAATCCGGTCGCCGTTTCCGAAAGCGTAGGGAATATCGCAGTTATGCCAGGCCGGCATCCCGTTATTGAAGTCATAGACGGAGGCGTGCAAGTAAGAGTATACCGGCGCATGCTCACCCCGGGATTTCACCTTGCAGTATTTGACACAGGCCGGACGGACGCTGTTGTCGACGGAATCCGCGATCGCGATATTCTTGCCGGGATAAGCCGCCTCAAAAAGTTCAATGACCTTCTCGCCGTCTTCTTTCCCGTACTTGTCGTAAAGCACCTGTTTCTGCTCCTCTTCCGTCATCGTCAGCTTGTTTTCAGGGGTTGATGTCTGATAGAATTCGCCGAGTGTGCTGCCGACCATCGTCGGAATCTGCTTAAAATGCTCCCGGAATCCGACGGTCAGCGGGTCGCCTGCATACCAGTCATTGGCTTTGGGTCCCCAGCCTACGACCATGCCTTTCCGGCCGAAGACGCGAATCGCGCGGTTGACCGCCATGATGTAGAGACGGAAATGCACTTTTTCGAGCTTTTTCACATCGCCGTCTTCGATTCCGAGCTGCTTCATGATTTCCAGTGCCAGTTCCTTCGGCTCCGGAGAAGGCCATACTTTCCGCTTCGGCTTTCCGTCCGGATCATGCACGCCGGACATCACAATCGCCCGGTGGAACAAGCCGTCCGCAGCCGGTGTCTGCCCGAGTGTGTTGACTTTTCCGCCGCCGCCCGACTGACCGAAGATCGTCACATTATCAGGATCTCCGCCGAAGGATGCGATATTCTCATGCACCCACTTTAAAGCCGCCACAATATCCGCCATACCTGCGTTGACAGAGTTTTTGTATTCTTCACCGAACTCCGACAGATCCAGGAATCCGAAGGCATTCAGACGGTGGTTTACAGCGACCAGCACCACATCCTGATGCCGCGCCAGATTGTCGCCTTCAAAAGCAATATGTGCGATCGCGGAACCGTCCGAGTATCCGCCGCCGTGCAGCCACACCATGACCGGTTTTTTGGCCAAGGGATCGATGGTTGGCGTAAAAATATTCACATTCAGGCAGTCCTCCCCCATCGGCCAGTAGCGATGAGGAACCGTGATCTCATTATCCGGAATCGGATCCTCCAGAAGCGGGCTCACATAGCCGTAAGCAAGGGCATCCTTAATGCCATCCCAGGAAGGCTGCTCCTCCGGCTGGTGGAAACGCTTCGCAACCGCGTAGCGTACGCCCCAGAAGTTATAAACATCGTCATAGAAGAAGCCGCGAAGCTTTCCGTACTTTGTGGAAACCACAGGATCCTTTTTGGTGCATCTCAATTCAAAACTCATTGTATTCTCCTTTCGCATCGCAAAAATATGTTCGTTCTGTCATCCTGCGCAGCTGCAGCAGACCTATGCCATCCAAGGCGCAGCCGCGGAAGCCCGTCACTTTGTCGTCCGCACTGAATTTCGTTACCGGAACACCTTCTCAAAAAACTTTACGGCGGCTTTCCGCCAGAAGGTCCAGGTGTGCCCGCCCGGGCAGTGGAAATAGTCTATCGGAAGATTCCTTTCTTCCCGTAGTTTTTTTACCAGCGGGTCTACGGATTTATAGAGACCGTCTTCTTCCCCGACCCCGATAAATACATAATCATAAGCATCTGAGAAGGTCTTCTCATCCGCAAATACCGGAACTTCCTCACCCTGATCATCCGTGATCCGGAACACACCGGAGAACATGCCGGCTTTCGCGAAAAGTTCCGGATATTTCAGGATAATCTTCTCCGTCTGAATCGCGCCCATCGAGAGACCGGACATTGCCCGGAATTTCCGGTCGGGAACCGTCCTGTAGTTCTGATCGACAAAGGGCACAATATCATTGGCCATCTCTTCGTCAAAGGCGCTTAAACTGGGATGAGAGGTCCCGTCCTCCGCGAAGCTGTAGCCGCAGGCCATCGCTACAAGACAGGGCTTCATCCGGCCTTCCGCCAGAAGGTTGTCCAGAACATAGTTGATCTTTCCGTGCCAGACCCAGCCGATCTCATCCTCTCCGCCGCCGTGCTGCAGATAGATGACCGGAAGCCGGTCTTTCTTCTGGTCATAGCCCGCCGGCGCGTAGACATAAAGCGGTTTATATTCGCCGGTGATCGATGAATGATACAGATGGAACCGTACCGTTCCGTGCGGCACATCCTTCATCAGATAGTCCGTGAAGTCCGGATCGTCCATTTCAAAGAAATTGACGGCCTTAAAGGGACCATAACAGATCTGCGCCTGCGGATGCACAAAAGGGGTCCCGTTCACAAAGAATTCCGTGTACCAGAAGCCCGGCGCGATATCTTCCTCGATCTTACTGAAGCGCCCGTTCTCGTCCTTTTCCAAGGCTACCCGGCGTCCTGCAAAACTGACTTCCACGGTTTTCGCGAGAGGATCCGTAAATGAGAACTCCGCTCTTCCCGGTCCGAGCACCTTGATCCCCGGCTCGCAGTCCCGGTATTTTCCGGCAGGTCTTCCATCCGGGAGTGTCGCAAAAACGACTTCCTTCCATTCCGGGTTAAAGAACAGCGGCATGGTTGTAAGCGCCTGGTTTCGTCCCTCGTATACAGGGCAAGGTTTTCTTTCCGGATCCAGTGTAGAGGGATATTCCGGAAGCTTCTCCTCCCGGAAGATCAGGCTTGCGTAATCCCGAAGACTCTTCCGCCACGGGCTCCACTCGTGATACCCTTCATAGGTCTGGGTAATCGCCGGAATCCCGCAGTCTTTTACCGGTTTAATCAGACTTTCCAGGTTTTTCGCCTGCGGTTCATGCGTCCCGGAGGACATGAACACCAGCCCGTATTGAATCTGATCGTCCGCGATCTGCTGAATCCGGTCCGAAGCCGCTCCAGAGAATACGCCGAGATAACCGAAAAGGTCCGGGTGCTTCACAGCCGTAAGGGATGCCTGCGCACCGCCAAGAGAAAGTCCCGCAATTGCCCTGTTCTCTCTTCCCGGCTTTACCCGGAATTCGTGCTCGATAAAGGGAATACAGTCATACACCAGCTCCTGATCGAAATCTCCGGGGTAGAATACAGGATCTTCGTCCTCCCGGAACGCGTAGCCGCTGTTCATAACGACAATCATCGGGACAGCTTCCTCTTCCGCGATCAGGTTATCCATGACAAAATGCGCCTTTCCGTTCCAGATCCAGCAGGTCTCATTTTCAGCGACGCCGTGCTGCACATAGAGAACCGGATACTTCTCGTCCGTATTCTGTTCATATCCCGGAGGTGTATAAACATAAACGCCTTTCATGCGTCCGGTCACGCCGGAGCGGTACATCGTAAGGCGCACTGTACCGTGAGGCACGTCCTTGCGGAAGTAAAAATCATCCGGCACTTCCGGCACATCAAAGAAATTACGGCCCATAAAACCGCCGTAAAACTGGGCGTCCGGATTACTGACCTGCACACCGTCCACATACCAGAAATTGTAATGGAATCCGTGAGGAATCCCGCTTACCCGTTTTCTGAACCATCCGTTCTCCTGCTTTTCAAGTGCAATCCGCTCCTTCTGGAAGGTTCCGGTATGGCCGCAAGTTTCCACAATCTCCGCTTCCGGTGCATAATAACTGAAAATGACATCTCCATCCTCAAGCACCATCACGGCCGGCGTCCGATCAATATACTTCATGCCCGCAAGACTCGACCAGGAATTGATGTCCTTAAAAAACGGCCGTGCAAATAGCGCATGCCCAGTCACGGCATTGTTGTTCAGCATAGAAAGGCCTAAAAGGATCTTTTTCTCCGCATTCTTCATGCTCATCGTAAGCCGCCTCCTTGTATCTGTAATCGTTATAATCTATCATAGACATTTCTTTTCTGTCGTCAAGGTGTCAGCAGGATTCCTGTGCAGTGCGCATAGAGGGTGTGCATAAAATAAACTTAAAACGCTTTTTCAGGCGACTGCATCTTCGGAATTCTCGTCCGCACTTTTTTAAACAGGTCTCACACGATCTCCTCTGATATATGGAAAAACTGCGGATTACAACCATGTATATTCCCTGTTACAATTGACTTTTCTCTGTCTCTTGTGTATAATGCCTGCGTGACGAGTAATCCCGAAGCCACAAGGAGCCGACTATGAAATCCGTCGAACAGTATGTCCGCCCGAAATCCGAATACTTCATCCATTACGCCTCCCAGACCGGCAAGAGTGCATTCTTCTATCCTGTTCATGTCGGACATTTTTACTATGAGGCCGGCTATAGCCAGAGGCGCAATTCCTTCAACAGTTTCCTGCTGATGTATATTCTGAGCGGAGAATGTGTTGTGGAATACGGTGCGGAAACTGTCACTGTGACAAAGGATCAATTTGTTCTTTTAGACTGCTACAAACCGCATGCCTATCACTCAGACCAGGACTATGAATCACTGTGGATCCATTATGACGGTCAGAATTCACGGCAGTTTTTCGAGATGATTACAGCAAATATCGGCAACGTTTTCACTATGGACGATCCGCTGCCGATCATTACACGCATCTCAAGAATTTTCGAATTGTTCAACCAGAGTCAGCCGATCCGGGAGGCCTGGCTGTCGAGACAGATCTATGATATGCTCTGCGAGCTTTACCTGTTCTCCACGGTTCAGGCTCAGAGCCTGCAGCATTCACCGGTGATCGAAACCGTAACCGCATATATCAACGAGCATTTTAAAGAAGATCCAAGCATTGAAACGCTTGCCGGTCTGGCGAATCTCTCCACCTACTATTTTATTCGGATTTTCCGGAAAGAAACCGGATTGACGCCGCATGAATACGTCCTGAATCTCAAGATGCGTACCGCAAAATATCTGCTAAAAAAAACTGTGCTTTCAGTCAAGGATATCTGCTATGAATGCGGCTTCAAAAACGAGAGCGTCTTCTGCGCTGCCTTTCGTAAAATGACCGGACTGACACCGACTGCATACCGGCGAAAAGAATACGAGGAATAAGCTCCGCAACTACAAATGCTGAATCAACTGTAAAGTAAAAAATCCCGGCAGCAGCGCCGGGATTTCCGTGTTTATGTAATTATTTTACAGTTATTTCCGCCTCGGCCTTCAGACCGCTTTCTGTTTCAAAACTCAGCTTCACCAGACCCGAATCGGTTGCACGAATTACCGCCAGAAGTCTTCCCGAGAACATACAGCGTTCTGGCTGGCTGTACATCGTAAGATCCTTCATATCCCCGCCATCGAGGCCGAGAAGCGTAGCTGGGCCATCGACTGACACTTTGACTGTTTCATTCACATCCGGAACAAAACGGCCTTCCGCATCCTCAGTACTCAGTTCAATCTGGGCAATCCGGCCGACTGAGATCTCTTTCTCACAGACTTCAGCCAGAAGTTTTTCCGCTTTTCCCGTCGTTTCCACGATATCCGTCATCACCAGCTCTCCTCCGACATAGCCCTCTGCCCGAAGTGTTCCGGGCTCATAGACGACATCGAACGTGAGATGCAGGTCATTGGTCGTGGCTTTACGGTCAAAGCCCTCGAACCAGTTGTTCTTTGCGCCATAACGAGGGCACGAAAGTCCGCGCTTTGCAACAAAGCGGTCGTTGATGAAGAGTTTTACTTCCTCACAGTTTGTATAAACCACAACGGTTTTGTACTGCCCTTCCTGCCCTTTGAAATTCCACTGCGGCGCAATGTGCAGTGTCCAGACCTTTTTATTCCATATTGAGCGGAAATAGTAAAAAGTATCCTTCTTAAACCCGGCAGAGTCAATCGGTCCGCAGGCAGCGCCGCGGCTCGGCCAGCGGGTTTCGCCAAGGTAGTCGATGCCGGTCCAAAGATAGTCTCCGGATACAAAAGCATGGGACTCTGGATAGCGCCACAAAGCCTCATGCCGGAAGGATGCCAGACTGTAATCTCCAAATCTGCCGGACCCGTCATAAACGCCTCGTTCTCCGCCGGCAGATCCGTTTTCCGTGCCCACAAGCGGACGGTCCGGGTACAGTTCATGGTCTTCATCGTAGAAAGTCTCCGCCCGCTCTCTCCAGCGGCCCGCATAGTTATATCCTACGACATCAAGGGCATTTTCGAATTCCCGGAGCGTCCGGATCGGCTCCACCGCAGCAATATTGTCGCAGGCTGAAGTCACCTGGCGGCTGGAATCCTCCCTGTGGCAGATATCCACGAGCATCTTCGCAATCTTTACGCCGTCGATTGAGGACTGCTCCGGAATCTCATTTCCGATCGACCAGATCACGACGGAAGGATGATTAAAGTCCCTGCGGATCATGGTCGTCGTATCTTCATCAGCATGTGCCGAAAAGAACATGGAAGATCCGTAAGCCAGAGACTCGGAATAATAGTTGTGCGTCTTGTTCTTCGCGAGAAGCCATTCGTCAAAGACCTCGTCCATCACAAGGAAACCAAGTTCATCGCAAAGATCCAAAAGCACCGGTACAGGAGGATTATGTGAACAGCGAATGCCGTTGCAGCCCATATCGCGAAGCGTAAGAAGCCTTCGTCTCCAGCTTTCTTCAAAGCCGACTGCGCCGGTGATTCCGCAGTCATGATGTACACACATGCCTTTGATCTTGACCTGTTTCCCGTTCAGGAGGAAGCCTTTTTTCGCATCAAAAACCGCCGTCCGGATACCGATCCGGTTCGTGACTTCATCGACAGCCTCGCCGTCCACGTATAGGGTACTGACCAGACGGTAAAGATACGGATCTTCATCCGTCCAGAGATGTGGCGCCACTACTGTCGGCCGGACCATTGCATCGTTTTCCTCTCCCGGATTCAGGGACAGCGCAATGCCGGAACTGGACACCATCTCACCGGCCGCATCATACAGACGATGAATAATACCTGTGTGCACTTCTCCGCCGCTCTCATTTGCCACAAGCGACCGGATCTGAAGGGCGGCTTCATTCTGCTCAAAGTAGATTCCATTCGTGCAGGCACGGATTCCGAAATATCCGAAATGCACCATCCCGGTTTTTACAAGATATACGTCCCTGTAGATGCCGGAACCACTGTACCAGCGGGAATTCGGCTGAAGAGAATTGTTGACACGGACTGCGATCAGATTGTCTCCGTCTCTCAGATAATCTGTGATATCCACATAAAAAGAACTGTAGCCATAACCGTGTCCGCCTGCGTATTCCCCGTTGACGTACACGGACGAGTCCATATAGATGCCTTCAAAATACAGCTCGACCTTCTCTGATTCTGCAGGCTTCTTCATGTCCACATGTTTGCGGTACCAGCCGATGCCGGAAGCGCCGAACCCTCCGCCTCCGCCTGTCGGGGCGTCCTCAAGAAGCGGATAGTCCATTGCCCAGTCATGCGGAAGCGTCACTTCCCGGAAATCATCTTCCAAAGCACCGCATCCTTCATATCTGCCGTCTCCAAGGAAAAACAGCCAGTTGTCATTAAACAGCGTTGTATCTCGCATATTCGATAGTTCTCCCTTTCTCTTCCCACTCAGAAAATGCTTTGAGTGAATATTCCATTCTGAATTTCATCAGTTCATCGATCATCAGCGGCTCTTCCTCAGCATCTTTTTCGAAATGCATAATCGTCGGCTTCTTTTCGTCAAATGCGTTCCATTCCGGAAGTTCATCCCCATTCTGGTCCAGTCCGTTCGGATCGCCGCTGACAATAAAGTTTGTCCAGTAAGAACTGATAATCCGCGCAAGATCATAGTGCTCCCCGGTAAATGGTCTCTGGGAACGGGCCAGCGCATCAAAAGCGAACCACAGTTCCGCTCCATGATAAGCAATACGGTCATAATCACCGGGAAAGTCTGCGTCAAAATCGTAAAGGAATACTTTCTGGCCGAAACCGCTCGCGACCTTTGCCCCAAAAATGCTGCTCATGCGCGTCTTATCATAGGCTTCCCGTTCAAACAGTGCCTTGATATCCTGTACGGAACGAACGCCGCTTGTCGTCAGGAATCGAAGTCTGTCTTCCTGAAAACTTTCCGAATAACGTAAAAAGTCTGCAGCAGTTTTGGGAAGGTTCCCATCCGGAAGTTCCTGAGCCGCTTCTCTGGAACTGAACCCCGCAAGAATCGGGATTCTCGGCCATTTACCGTGGATTAATGCAAGCGAACTGTCCTCCTCTAACAGTTTTCCGTCGACAACCGGCCAGAAATGCAGACCTTTTCCGAGAAGATCTGTTTTCTTCATCAGCATTTCCGCAGGCATTCTGCGCGCTTCCTGAAGGTTTCTGATCCCCGCTTTATAAAACAGTTTTTCACAGATTTCCTCCGCTTCAGAGATATGATGCATCTGACTGCCCGTATCCGCAAAGCACATGGAAAAAGAACTCTGGATGATAGCTCTGTTGACATACCTGCCCGCATCGCCGTACAGAATCATCTGCACTGCACTTGCACCGGCAGAATGCCCTGCCAGTGTAATCTCATCCGGATTTCCTCCGAATTCGGCAATATTCTCCTGAATCCAGTGAAGCGCAAAGGCGATGTCCATCAGCCCGTAATTGCCCTTTGCCTCCTTCGGATCTTCTTTTTGGAGATCCGGATGTGCAAAGAATCCGAAGACCCCCAGCCGAAACGTGATGCCGACTGCTACAATCCCACGGGATGCGATATGTTCAAAATCCACTTCCTGCTCAAATGGATATCCGACAGTAAAAGCGCCTCCGTGAATATATACCAAGACCGGCAGTCCTTCATTTCCCGTTTTTGCAGGCGTGTAAACGTTCAGGTACAGGCAGTCTTCACTCATCTGAAATTCGGTTCCGGCCGGGTGCATCTCTTTCGACCACAGATCTTTTGCCCCGTTCCGGCGCTGCATCGCGATCGGTCCATACAGAAGAGCGTCGCGAATACCCTCCCATGGTCTCTTCTCCTGCGGCGGCCTCCATCTGAGTTCTCCTACAGGCGCCTCCGCATATGGTATTCCGCGAAAGACTTTCACCCGGGGATCCGAGCCGAAATTTCCCCGAAGGAGCCCTTGCTTTACTTTAACAATACGATCTTTCATCTCGTACCCCGTATCAAATACACTCGAACTGTAATTCTGCGCTCTGAAGTCCTTCTCCGCTGATCCGGACTTTTACTGTTCCCTTTTCTTCCCGTTTCGACCTGAGAACAGCAAACAGTCTGCCGTAATGTGCCTTCCTGACCGGATTTCTACCAAGTGAATGATCCCTTCCGTTTCCGTTTTCGACGACCAGCAGCTCCGCCGGCCCGTCAAAATCAAGCTTCAGCTCGTTTTCGGAAAGAATCGCAAAATTTCCTTCCGAATCCTGCAGCTCAATTTCAATCTGTACAATATCCCGGCCGTCAGCGGGGATTTCCGCACGGTCCGCCTTTGCGATGATCTTCGCCGCTTCCCCGACGGTTTTCACACTGTACCGGGCAATCTCCTGTCCGTCCCGGTCATAGCCGACAGCAATTACTTCACCCTTTTCATAGGGCACATCCCAGGAGAGAAAAAGATCGTCCGTATTCGCAGTCGGCTTCGTGAGGTCGAATTTCGGCCACTCATCAATACCGTCGGCCGGATACAGATAGGCTTTCTCGCCGTAACTCTTTCTATTTACAAACAGCTCGACCGAAGGACAGGAAGTGTAACAGAGGACCGGAATGATCTTTCCTTCCGGAACGTCCATGTTCCAGTGCGGGAAGATGTAAACCATCGGTTCGTCATGCTTCCACATGGATTTGTAAAAATACCAGTTATCCTTGATATAGCCGTCTAAGCCCACAGGCGCATGCTCGCCGCCGCGGATCGGATAGGGCGATTCACCCATGTAGTCAACGCCGGTCCAGTAGAACACACCGGAGATATAGTCATGCGTCAGAATGAAGCGAAGATGCTTCGACGCGGCGACCGGCCAGGAATAATACGGGGAACCGCCGAAACGTCCGCCGCCGGAGCGTCTTTCAGGAAGCGGATAACTGCCGCGTGATCCCGCGCATCCGCCGGTTTCTGTAATAACCATCGGCACATCCGGATGTTTGATCTTATCCGGCTCATACAGAAGCTCGGCCCTCGGCTCCCAGATATTGATCCAGTTGAAGCCCCAGACATCTTCGTATTCCATAAATTTCTCATAGGTATAGGCACTGTTGTGCGCGAGAAGATTGGTGCCTTCCGTGACAGGCCGTGTCGGATCCATGCGGTGGCAGATCTCCTGAAGTTCCTTCATTACCTCCCAGCCGTCAACTGTATAGACTTCCTCGCATTCATTGCCGACTGACCATAAGATCACGCAGGGATGGTTCCGGTCGCGGCGGATGATGGTTTCCGCATCTTTTACATGCAGTTCTTCCCAGCGGTGCGCATAGCCTTTCGGCGGCACATCCGGGTTTCCGCGGGATTTCGACCACTTGCAGATCGTCCACTCGTCAAAGAACTCATCCATGCAGAGAAGTCCCATTTCGTCCATCAGGTCGAGGATCAGCGGGTCCGCTGGATTGTGGGCGGTACGGATCGCGTTGCAGCCCATCTCCTGCAGCTTCTCAAACCGTCTCCGCCAGACCCGGATCGGCACTGCCGCCCCGAGCTGTCCGGCTTCATTGTGGATCGCCATGCCATTGATCTTGACCTGCTTTCCGTTCAAGAGAAAACCCCGGTCCGCATCGAAACGGATCGTGCGGATGCCAAAGGGTGTGGTATACACATCCAGAGGATCTGCTTCTTTGCTGTCTGCATAGATTTTTGTCAGCATTTTGTGCATCGCAGGGGATTCCGTTGACCAGAGTTCCGGATCTTTCAGTGCAATCTCCTGTTTCAGGATCACCGTTCCTGCCGCTGCCCCGACAGTCATCCGCTGCGGAAGCTTTGCCACAAGCTTTCCGTCCGGAGCGAATATTTCATTCACCACAAGGATCTCGCAGTCTTCCCCGGACTGGTTCATGATCTCGGTCTCGATCACAAGATCTGCAAAGCCGTTATCGATCGATTTTGTGACAATATAAGTCCCTTCGGACGCGACATGGACAGGACTGACCGAATCAATCCATACGTCCCGGTCAATACCGGAGCCGGAATACCAGCGGGTGTTCGGCTGGTCGGAGTTATCGACGCGTACAACAAGCCGGTTCGGAGCGTCGTATTTAACATAATCCGTAATCTCATACTCAAAAGGCGTATAGCCGTAGAAATGATTACCGAGCTCCGTCCCGTTCAGATAAACCGTCGAATCCTGATACGCGCCGTCAAAGTGCAGGAACAGTTTTCTGCCCTCGTTCACCGGATCCACCGTAAATTCCTTTCGATAGATGCCGACTCCGTATTTCCAGTTCATCGCACCTGACTTCTCATCCTTATCAGGAGCCTCATAATCCATCAGCCAGTCATGCGGCAGCTGAACCGGACGGAAATCCTGTTCTGTCCAGGCTTCCCTTTCTTTCAGATCACCGTAATGAAACTCCCAGCCAAAGCCGAAAAATTCATGTCGCGCAGGGATTGCTAAATTATTTTCCATTCATCGTCCTCCATCTTAGATAACGCTGCTACTCTATACCTCTTTCCGTATCAGCTTCTGCTCCTACGAATCGCTTCCCACATACCCTTACTGCCTGCCCCTGTATATTTCCAGCCGATTCTGGCATATTGAATCCTGCTCTGTACACCTTCCGGAAGATCCCGAATGAGAACCGATTTCCATTCTAGCCTGTCTGAAGCCCTGTCCTGGGAAGAAGGTTCCCCATACATGTCTGTCAGCGCCTTTCTCAGGTTTCCTTCATCATAATCAGTAAAATGTATCTCTGCAAGATATGCACCGAGACCTGTATAGTGATCCGTCTGAATCATCACTTCGGCCGGGCAGTTAAAAACAGAGCTTTGAAACTGAAA
The DNA here is from genome assembly GCA_947168905.1 of uncultured Lachnospiraceae bacterium. Lineage (GTDB taxonomy): Bacteria > Bacillota > Clostridia > Lachnospirales > Lachnospiraceae > UBA1267. The sequence goes on along the minus strand of CAMVNR010000007.1, from coordinate 4,492 downwards.
GACAGAAGTTCCTTCTTTTTCTTCATTCAGAGATACGGATTCTGCCTGAAGCCGCTCCAGCAGTTCTTCTTCCGTGATTCCCCACTCAATGCCAGGTATCGGAGGCTCATAACTGTTTTTTGATCTCAAATTGTTACAGGCAGTCATAGATAGACCACACAAGATGACTCCATACAATGTGACCAAAACAAAAACTGATAGCTTTATCTCTGATCTTTGTCTCATACTCTCATCACTCGTATTGTTCTGTTCACCTTGAAAGTCCTACACTCTCGGTCCGCCGCCAAAAAGCACCGGCTGCTTCTGTCTTCTTACGTGCGTCATCTCAATCGGATGATCCAAAAGGAAACGAATCAGTTTTTCCTCCGCATCCGCGTTTTTCGCCCGTGGTTCCCGGTCAAAATACATCATCCAATGACCGTCTTTTGTATATGGTTTCCATTCCGGAAGTCCTTCTTCGTTCGGCGTCCCGTACTTCGCAAATGCTGTCCAGGCAGAGGAGACCAGATCCTGCATCGGCTCCGTCACGCCCGGAATGTATGACGGTTCGATATAGTCCGCGTTCCGGAATACATAGGGAATTTCTGCGTTATGCCAGGGAAGCGTACCGCTGTAAACCGGCATCTCCATACCGAACATGAAGCCCCAGGTATTTTCACATCCTGCTTTTGCTCTTGCCTGCAAATAATCAAAAGTACCCGGCCGGAACATGGAATCCGTAAAGAGAATATCCTGCAGGGGGTACTGAGGATATGCCTGTTTCATAAGCCTGATCGCTTCATCCGCTGCATCCCCGAATTTCTCACGGACAATGGATTCTGCTTTTTCGGCGGACCACCTGTTCTTCTGCCCGTCGTCTGTCGTGCGGACATAGTTCTGCATGAATTCGCCCCGTACATTGCCGACCATCACAGGGACAGTCTTCGCGTGCTCCGTGGGTCCGACGTCAAATATACTGCCCATGTAGAAATCATCGTCTCTGCGAGGCCCGAAAGCCATCCCCGCGCGAGGTCCCATTCCTGCGATCAGTTTCTGGAATTTCCAGTAAGGGACGCTTTCCAGCTCTTCGATATGCTCACGGTCAATGCCAAGCCCGTCGATGACTTTCTCCACCATGGAATTGTCATGCTTTCTGCCGGGACGCTCCGGGATGACGCCGCTCTGTATGACCGCCCGGTGAAACAGGCCATCCGCAGACGGAATCTGCAGAAGCGCGCAGACCTTTCCGCCGCCGCCGGACTGGCCGAAGATCGTCACATTCTCCGGGTCCCCGCCGAACGCGCCGATATTGCGCTGCACCCATCGAAGCGCCTCCACGAGATCTGCAAGACCCACATTTGCGGAATAGCGGTATTTATCTCCATAGGCAGACAAGTCAAAGTGCCCAAGGATATTCAGCCTGTGATTCAGGGTCACGACTACGACATCACCCTCCCGGGACAGATTTTCACCGTCATACGCAAAATGCTCGATGCCGGAACCCGTAGAGAAGCCGCCGCCATGCAGCCAGACCATCACCGGACGCTTTTTTGCGGGATCCAGACTCTGCGTCCAGACATTCAGGTACTGGCAGTCCTCGTCCTGCGGATAGAATACATGGGGAACGGTATAATTGTCGTCCGGCTGTACAGTCTGAAGCTCCGGGCAGACCGGCCCGTAGATGATCGCGTCCTTCACGCCCTCCCACGGAGAAACCGGTTCCGGCATCCCGAAGCGTTTTGCCGCGGCATACCGGATTCCCCTGAAAATATAGGTATCATCCACGATCAGTCCCCTGAGCACACCGTCAGAAGTATGGGCAAGAGGGTTGTCGGGATTGCAGATGACCTGTTTTGTCAGTTTTTTGATAAACATACGTGTCCTCCCTTCACTTCTTTGTGCCCATGAGGGTCTGCATATTAAAGGGAATCACAGGAAGCACAGAAAGCAGCTTTTTATCGTGTCCGGCCTTAACTTCGGTATTTTTATCGAAAACCATCGTTTCCTGCCCGGAAAGGCTGAATTTCGGCCACAGAGGCACATTTCCGCCGTTCGGGTCTCCTGATGCCACGAAGTTTGCCCATGCGCCTGCCATGATATCCTGCAGTATTTCCGTTACGCCCGGGATAAAAGACGGCTCAAGGTATTCGGCATTGTGGAAGACATACGGAATCTCGGCGTTATGCCAGGCTGTCGTCCCGCCGTTGAAGGGAGACTCCAGGTTGAACAGGAAGCTATAGACCGGCGCATCGGACTGCCGGCAGCGGAGTGCTGCAAAATCCAGCACTCCCCGGCGCATATTGCCGTCCATAAACAGGGCGTCCGCGGGATTCTTTTCCGGATAGGTCTCTGCAAAAGTTTCCCGGACCGCATCCGCCTTGCCGCCGAAATACTCTCTGTACTGTGCTTCGGTATACTCCCTGCTCCAGCTGTTTTTGCTTCCTTCCCCCTTCGGGAAAGCGAAATTGTTGCAGAACTCTCCGAATACGTTTCCGACCAGAAGCGGAATGTGCGCGCTTTCTTTTCGGAATCCGGCATTGAACGGATGCCCCATATAGAAGTCGCCGTCCGCAACCGGTCCGAAGAATGCGCGTGATCCGGTTTCCTCTGCTGTTTTTTTCAGCGCTTTATCAGCGGCAGCCGCGAGTTCGTCATACCAGACCGTTTCGATTTCAGAGACATTTTCCGGTGAAATGCCCAGCTCCTCCAGCACATATGCCGCGACTTTCCGGGACTGTTCCGGCAGTAAATCCGGACCTTTCCGCATTCCGCCGGACTGCAGGCAGGCACGGCTGTACAGACCGTCCGCGTAAGGGCACTGCAGCATGGATGCCACTTTTCCGCCGCCGCCGGACTGTCCGAAAATCATCACGCGCTCCGGATCGCCGCCAAAAGCTTCGATATTGTCGTGAACCCACCGAAGGGCTGCAACAAGGTCGGCTGTTCCCGCGTTTCCGGAAAAGCGGTATTCTTCGCCGTAAGCAGAGAGATCCAGAAATCCTAATACGTTCAGGCGGTGATTCAGTGTTACGACTACGACATCCGCGTATTTCGACAGTTCCTCTCCGTCATAAGCATAGTGTTCAACACCGGACCCAGTCATCATTCCGCCGCCGTGGAACCAGACCATAACCGGTTTTTTTGCCTCAGGATCCAAGTGCCGCGTCCAGACATTCAGGTACTGACAGTCTTCGCTCTGTACCGTAAAGTAATGCGGGACAGTATACTGGTCATGCGGAATACAGGTAAAAATCTCCGGGCATGCGTTTCCATAGACAATCGCTTCCTTCACGCCTTCCCAGGGTTTTGGCGGCTCCGGCAAGTGAAAACGCCGTGCATGAGCATATTCGACTCCGCGGAAAACATATGTCCCGTCTGACAAAACGCCCCGGAGAATCCCGGCTTTTGTCTGAACCTCTGCCTGTCCGATCTTCGGACTTACCAAACTTGTCAGCTTTCTGATATACATGTCTTTCCTTTCAAAAAGCGTTTCCTTGATTTTACGGTTTCTCTATGGTAAAATCTGCATAACTACAGAAAACGCGGAGGATAAATCTGATGAGATCTGCGGAAAAGAATGTCTCTCCGAAATCAGAATTGTTTTACCATAAACCGAGTGAAGAAGCCGAATCCATGTATTTCCTTGTGCAGAGCGTCGGTCATTACTATTATGAGCCGGATTATACCCTGACGAGGAAGCCGATGGACAGCTTCCTTCTGATGTTTGTGCTGCAGGGATCTCTGGAAATCCGTTATAATGATATCCACCGCACGGCAGAAAAAAACCACTTTGTCCTTCTTGACTGCCGGTATCCCCACCTTCTGCGTGCTCCGGAGAAAGCAGAGGCGATCTGGCTGCAGTTCTACGGACAGAATTCTCAGGAGTTCGGAAGAAGCATTCTTCGGCAGCTGGACTTTATTTTTGAAATGGATGATCCTTTCCCGATCATCAGCATGATCAGCCGTATTTTCGAAATCCTGAAGCATGACCATCTGACGCACGATGTTCAGCTGTCACGCTATATCTATGACATACTCTGCGATCTCAAGCAGTTTGCTGAGGTCACAGGACATCCTCTGCAGTACAGGAACAGTACCGATACCGTCATCGCCTATATCGACTCCCATTTCAAAGAGGATCCGGACCTTCAGACGCTCTCGGAAATCGCCATGGTCAGTCCCTACCATCTGCTCCGGATGTTCCGGCGTGACACCGGTATGACACCGCACGAATACTGCCTCAAAATACATGCTGAAGAAGACTCGTCAGTCCATGCGTGAAGTCGCCCTGGACTGCGGTTTCTCCGGTGAGAGCGTTTTCTCCACCACCTTTAAGCGCCTTACCGGCATGACCCCTTCCGATTACCAGAAAAACGGGCAGGATACATGAATTACCGTACGATTCAGCACCCTGCCCGTCTTCATTTTGGAAATAATCATCCCTTCACGGCGCCGATCGTCATACCTTTGACGAAATAGCGCTGTACAAACGGGTAGAGCAGCACGATCGGAC
>CAMVNR010000006.1 GCA_947168905.1 uncultured Lachnospiraceae bacterium | reverse complement strand
GAAGTTCTTCTACTCTGTCTCCTCCAACAATGCCACCTAAAGCAGCTTTTTAATCTATGGTCCTGCAGCATCGTTGTAATGACCAGGCCTTCTCCATGCCTGTTTTAAGAATTCTCCGATAGCATTCCTCACTCATTTATGCTATGATGCTTATGCAGCAGTCTTTACTTCCGGGACTTCAATGGAACGGCACAGCAATGATCCGAGGATTCTTATGCTGAGAATCATAAAGACAGCGGCCGGTTCTCTGCATAACAGCAGAGATACAGTAATAATGTTTTACCATTAACTTCACAGGAGGTTCACCATGCTTTCCCTCGAAAAAGGAAAATATACCCATGAAACCCTGCTTCCGGGCATCACCTGGATTTATGACGGCATCAACGACTCGATCTATGTGGATGAAAGCGACGAGGCGGCTTTTGTCATTGATACAGGCATGCGGGATGAAAGCCTCGTCGATTACATCCGCCGGAACATCACCGACAAGCCGCTGACACTTGTGATAACGCACGGTCATCTGGATCATACCATGCGCGTCTCTGAATTCGACTGTTTCTATATGTCGGCAAAAGACGATTTCCTCGTACCTGAAAAGGCACATGCGGATTTCTCGAAGCGTATTGATATTCATGAGCGGGATGTGATCCGTATTCCGGGGCTTGATCTGGTCGTCGTGGATTCTGCAGGACATACGCCGGGATCCGTCAGCTTACTGGACCGGAAGCACAAAGCCGTCTTCCATGGCGACGCCTTCAGTAACGGTGCCAACGTCTGGATGCAGCTGCCCGGATGCTCCGATCTGTCTGTCTACAGACAAAGCATTCTGAAAGCGATTGATACCATGAGAGAATTCGGTGTTGACGACAGCTGGATCTTCCCCGGCGGCCACTATGAACAGAAATACGGTTTTCCGGACCCGAAGTACCAGCCGAACGAGCCCGGACTCCTTCTGATGGAGCAGATGGCCGAGCTCTGCCGGAAGCTCATTGACAGAGAAATCGAAGGGGAATTTATGCCGGAAATGGACCGCTTCGGAGACAGGGTATATTCTGCACGGTATGAAAAAGCATGGATGCTGTACACACTGAAGCAGGTAAAATAGACATGAGAGAAATTGAACGGCTGAAGGCCGCGAACAGTGAGAAAGAAGAATGATTACTGCCAATAACTATCAGACCTATCTCCGCCGCATGACGGAAAGCTATGACAATACCACAAAGAGCCTGATACCTTTCTATACCGCACAGGCTGTAAAGAATCTTCCGGAGCCGCATATTCTTGATGTCGGTATCGGTTCCGGGGTTGTTGGAAAAGGGATCCGGGCCATGATCCCCAATGCGAAAATCTATGGAATCGATATGGTTCAGGACAATATTGACAACGCACCTGCAGATATTTATGACCGCCTGGTCACGGGAAAATTCGAAGAATATGACGGCGGCGGTGAGCGCTTTGACGCAATTATCTTTTCAAGTGTGCTTCACGAAATCGGTTCGTATGCGGAAACCGGACGGTTCACCGACCGGCCGATCCGGACTGCTCTTCTTCATGCGGAAGAACTTCTTCAGCCAGGAGGAGTCGCCGTCATCCGCGAAGGCCTGGCAGAAAGCAGCCCTCTCGCCGGAGAACCCATTACAGCGGAATTAAACCGGGAAGAGGACTGGCTGATGCTTCTTCGTTTCTGTGCCGAACGGCCGCTCAGTGAGGAAGAACAGTCCGGTGGACAAAATCTTGTGCGCTGTAAGCCGCAGCGCGTCGCTGCCGGCGGAGAATACGACTGTATCGTCCCAAGAGATATTCTTCGGGAGTATTTATGCACCTGGACCTGGGGTGAAAAAAGCTGGGGCCGGGAGATCAATGAACGCTTCTGTTATTTTTCGGCACGCAAGTGGGAAACCCTGCTTGAGGAGTGCGGATTTGAAGTGATCACGAACATCCAGTCATCAGAAGAATATCCGAAGTTTTTCCGGAAGATCATCAAGAACTACGAAACGGAATCTCCCCTCGTCGGAGTGTTTGTCGGAAGGAAAAGGTCCTGAATGCGCGGCTTGAGCTTTACTTCTTCTTCGGTGCCCTCCGCACCAAGGCGCTTTCCGCCGTCGACGCTTCATAGCACCTCCTCCCGAATCATGCTCTCAAGCCCTCCTGTCTTTCGGTTCTCCTTTTTCGGCAGAGTGGTCCTTACCGTTCCGGCGCTTTCCAGTCGAAGATCAGTTCCGGCTCTTTAAAAGGCGTTTCGAAATACCTTTTTTTCAGCGGCGCCGCATTCCCATGCCGGACACGGTTCATAATCTCCGCGAGATGCGCTACATCCTCCGGCTGATGAAAATGTTTTCCCTGCCGGAAGTACCAGTAAAGGTTCTCTTCCGCACCGAGGAAACGGTACACCTCCTTTGCTGCCATCGTCGTCTGCCAGGAGCCGATCGGATTGGTCCAGATATCGGAAGCCGCTTCGCCGATCAGAAGAACGCGCGGCGCAGCAAGCGCCTTCAGGAAGTGGCAGTCGAAGGGAAGCTCCTCTTCCCGGTCAGCGTATTGCGCCATTCCCTCACCAAACCAGAACGGGAATACCGAAAGGATGTCCTTCAGCGTTTCCGAGCGTCCCTCTTCTCCATCCTCCTGAATCGCGCGCATATGAATTCTGTAGCAGCTGCAGGATCCGGCATTGGTCTCATTGGGATTGATCACGATTGCCCTCGGGTCCAGAACACCCGCAAGCATGGCGGCTTTTCCGCCGCGGGAATGCCCGGTATATGCAAGGCATGTTTTATCGAGAAGCTCTAGGCTGATCAGGGCGTCTGTCACCCTTTTGTATCCCCAGGCCCAGGCCGCAAGCGCACCGAAACGGTATTCCGGGTAAATCTCATAAAGCCGGCCCTTGCCGCGCCCCTCGCCGCAGATATCATGAGCGAGCTCTGTGCGGTCAAACATCGCAACAGCGATATCGTTCCCGATAAAATGCTCCATCCACAGGGGATCCGTAAAGTACTTGAAGCACAGATCTCCGTCGACCGCCGCCGCATAAGGGCCTGCGTGATTTGGCGTGAACAGCTTTACATAGAAGCTCAGCTGCTTTTCCTTCGTCCCCGCCGTGATGCGGATACTTTGCTGCTGGGGCGCGGCATAACACAGTTCCGCGGAAAAGACTTCCGGATCCGGCGGCTGTACGCCGTACTGAAGCTCCACCGCTGTCCTGTAAAGAAATGCCCGCTGCTTCTGCCAGTCCTCGTCATTATTAACTCTTTTTCCGTTTTCCATCAGGAACGGATCCGGCAGCTTTCCAAGGACGTCATAGCCTGTTACCTGAATCAAATCGTTAAAATCCACCATTTTCCCTTCCTTATTCCTTTCCGGCCGGCGGATGTACGCGTCAGATTCGATGCGCCTTCCTCCGTGTCATTCTTTCAAACAGCATTATCGCTCCGCCCCAACAGGTTTTTCATCAGCATTCGGTGATTTCATGCTTCGAAACCGCCTGATAGAAGGTAATGATCATGATGATATAGCAGATCGTTTTCGGAAGCATCAGCATTCCGAGCATCGGGACCAGTCCTGCAAAGACCGCAACCGGGATATAGAAAAGGAAAGACAGAAGGATCCACAGCCACATCAGGCGGAACCTCGGAATCTCCTTCCGGTTTCTGAGAAACAGGATCATCACGATCGCGCCCAAAGCCACAAAGGAAATGTTGCGGTAAATGCCCCAGATCATGCTGCTTTCATTCTGAAACCAGCCGTTCTGCGGGAACAGGCAGACGATCACACGTATCGCCGCAAGGCTCCATACTGCGGCAGAAAGACTGCTCTTCTTTCCTTCCGGATAACAGGAGCGCCCGATATAGTACAGAAGCACATAGAATACAGTCATTGTAACCGATGTCACGAGCTTTCCGATTCCAAGCGCCGCCTGAAAGTCCGCGTCAATGAAATAGTTCAGTACTCTCGGCACCAGATGGAAGGCGTCCCCGCATCCAAGGATCAGCACTGCGAGGCCCATCCACTTTTCGGTTCTGTTCTGCGCCTTTTTCAGAATCAGTATGCCGAAAACAATGGCGATTCCGAGATAAGCAATGTCAAAAAATGATTCTCCGTATTTCATAACAGCCTCTCTTATAAGCATTCGGGAAAGCTCAGGAATCATCCTTTCGAAGTTCTGTCACTTCCCTATTCAATTATTTGAACTACCCCCACCTACGCTGCGCTTAGCGGAGGGGGATTCCGATCTCGGTCCGGCTCCGTAAGCTGATAATACTTGCAGCATATGCGGGATGTTTCGCGCTTCACCGGACGGGTTCCGCCCTCCACGCGCATGATTTCGGGTCGTCCCGACCCTACTATGGCTTGGTTTATGCTGAGGCGTATATTCTCAGCGCTTCATCACGAATATTGAGACTGGCATTCTCGTCCCGTTGATGGACTTTGCCGCACTTTGGACAGGTCCAGATTTTAAGCCGTTTTTCCTTAACATCCGGATACTGATATCCGCAGTCATGACAGATCTGGCTCGAAGGATAGTATCTTCCGACTTTGATGTGACGGCGGCCGTACCACTCCGCCTTGTACTCCAGCATGGAGACAAAGCTTCTCCACCCGGAATCGGAAATGCGTCTTGCATCATCACTTCGGTTGTCCGAAAGGAGCTGTCTGACATTCAGATCTTCCGTCCCGATCAGACTGTACTGTTTCACCAATTCGGTTGACAGCTTCTGATGATGGTCATTCCGGAAGTCGCGGATCCGTTCGTGAAGCCTTGAAACTTTCCTGCGCTGAATCTCATAGCGATGACTGCCCTTTGTTTTTCGGGACAGAAGACGCTGTTCGTGCTTCAGGCGCTTCAGAAGTCCTGCAAGCGGTTCCGGATTCGGGATGTGCGTGAGATGATCAGAAAGCACCGCGAAGTCTGACAGTCCAAGATCCATTCCCACGGCTTCTCCGCCTGACAGCTTCTCCGGCGCATTACACTCGCATAGGACCGAGACATAATACTTCCCTGAAGGTGTATACTCCACTGAGGCACTGATGATCCTCCCCTCAATGGAGCGTGAGACTTTCGATCTTATAAGTCCGAGCTTCGGGAGCTTAACTGCTTTGTCTGTTACCGCTATTGAATTGTTATTGTTCTTACTGGTATAGGAATCGTGATGATCCTTTTTGGTTTTGTATTTCGGGTATCCGCTGCGCCCCGCAAACATGTTTCTGAAGGCATCGTCAAGATCCCGGAGCGCGGATTGCAGCGCAGTGGAGTCCGCTTCCTGAAGCCATTGATACTCCGGATCACGTTTCAATGCGGTCAGTTCCTCAGAACAGCGCGAGTAGGAGACATTTGCGTAATTCAGCTGATACTCCTGCTTCCGCATGGTGAGGAAGAAGTTATAGACAAACCTGACACAGCCGAAGTTCCCGGCAAGGATTTTCTGCTGCATCTGGTTTGGATATATACGGTATCGGAATGCTTTATGGATCATCCGGTTTTTTCTCCCTGGGACTCAATATACTGGCGGATGACATCAACAGTGACTCCGCCGGTTGTCAGGAGGCAGAAGGACTGCGACCAGAACATTTCCTTCCACAGGGAGGATCTGATCTGAGGGAATTCTTTCTTGATCAGGCGGGAACTCGCGGACTTATAGGCGTTTATGAACTTTGAAAGTCCGGAATTCGGCTGCCCCCGGAACAGTACATGCACATGGTCGATGTCATGATTCCAGGCATCGAGCGTTATGTTGTAGTCCGGAGCGATGCGTTCAAAAATTCCCCGAAGTCGCAGGGAGATTGCGTCATCGATGACCTTGCGGCGATATTTAACCACCATAATCAGATGATAGTGCAAAGCGAACACTGAATGATTATTATTTTCGAGTTTAAGCGACATTGTGCTGTGATTACCTTTCTACGACTGAATATATTATATCACAGATCGCGTCGAAAAGCAAGCACATACGTTCGATTACGAACGCTTTCGGATACCTAAGAAGCGGGATTCATCCCCTCCCTACGCTTCGTTTAGAGGAAGGGGTTTTCTTCCGAGTTTTTGATAAAGAGCTATGACTGAGAAAATCATTGTCGACGAGAAAACGATGCAGCGGACCCTGCAGCGGCTTTCTCATGAAATCATCGAACAGAATCCCGGGACGGAGTCGCTTTACCTTGTCGGGATCAAAAGGAGGGGCGTTCCTCTTGCCGAAAGGATCAGCGCCAATATCGAGCTTTTTTCGGATATCCGGGTCGAAACGGGGAAACTGGACATTACCTGGTACCGGGACGACCTGAAAAAGCGTTATGACGATCCGAAAATCAATGAAACCGAGATCAGCTTTGACGTCAACGGGAAGAACATCATCCTCGTAGACGACGTTCTCTACACCGGCAGGACGGCGCGCGCGGCCATGGAAGCTCTGATCCGGCTCGGACGACCGGCGAGAGTGCAGCTTCTTGTCATGATTGACCGCGGTCACCGGGAACTGCCGATTTCGGCGAATTTTGTCGGAAAGAACATTCCGACATCCAGGAGCGAATTTGTAAGCGTACGCGTCAGGGAAATTGACGGCGTCAATGAAATCGCTCTTGTGAAGGAGTGACCTCTTCACAATCCTTTTTTGAATGACCGGCGCTTATTGCCAGTTCATTGATATACCAACATTACCACGGGAGGGTAGAAAAACATGAAAATGATCTTCAATGTCGAAGACAAACCCAAGTTCGGACAGCTTCTGGTATTTGCATTCCAGCAGCTTCTGGCAATCATGGCGGCGACCATTGCTGTTCCGATGATCATCGGCAACGGAATGGAACCTGCCGCAGCGCTTTTCGGCGCAGGTGTCGGCACACTCGTGTATGTGCTTTTCACCAAGATGAAAAGCCCTGTATTCCTGGGATCTTCCTTTGCATTCCTCGGCTCGATGTTCGCAGCCTTTGCAGGCGCGGCGAGTGCTCAGGCAGGCTTTGCAGGAATCCTTTTCGGCGCGGTATTCGCAGGACTTGTTTACGTCGTCATCGCCATTATCGTGAAAATCGCAGGCGTTGAATGGGTTGACAAGCTGATGCCCAAGCAGGTCATCGGACCCACGGTTGCCATTATCGGACTTTCGCTTGCAGGAAACGCGGTCGGCGACCTTCAGAGCGGCGATGTCAAGATCATCGTTGACGAAGCGCTTCAGACCACGGGAAGTGCGGCCCATCCTTTAGTCTGTGTCCTGGTTGGTCTTGTGACCCTCCTGGTTGTCACGCTTTGCTCCGTTTACGGCAAAAAGATGGCGAAGCTGATTCCCTTCATCATCGGTATTGTCGCAGGCTACTGCCTGGCTGCAGTCTTTACGCTGATCGGCAACGCAGCCGGCATTGATGCATTAAAGGTTGTTGATTTCTCTATTTTCAAAGAGATGAAGATTTTCTCCGTCCCGAGTTTCACATTCATCAAAGCTTTCCAGGGCATGCGGGAGATTGACGGCGCTTATGTCGCTTCCATCGCGGTTGCGTATATTCCGGTCGCTTTCGTCGTATTTGCCGAGCACATTGCGGACCATAAGAACATTTCCTCGATCATCGGGCGCGATCTCTTAAAGGAGCCCGGCCTGCACAGAACGCTTCTTGGCGACGGTGTCGGCTCCATCGCCGGCGCATTCTTCGGCGGCTGCCCGAATACGACCTACGGCGAATCCGTTGCCTGCGTCGCGATCTCCAGAAACGCTTCCGTCGTGACGATTATCGCGACCGCGGTTATGGCAATCCTGATCAGCTTCGTCGGACCCTTTGTCATCTTCCTGGATTCCATCCCGGCCTGCGTCATGGGCGGTGTCTGCATGAGCCTGTACGGCTTCATCGCTGTTTCCGGTCTGAAGATGGTCAAGGACGTCGATCTTGATGACAACCGCAATCTCTTCGTTGTCTCTGTCATCCTGATCGCCGGCATCGGCGGACTCGCCCTGAATTTCGGCGCCGTGACCCTGACTTCGATCGCGACCGCGCTGATCCTCGGCATTATCTTCAACATCGTGCTGGGAAAGAAGAAGGATGCAAAAGCCTGAAGAGAAGAAACTTGACAGCGTGCCTGTCATTGTGGTAATATAACTAAAAGTTTTCGGAAGAAGGTTTTTCAGCTTATGAAAAGAACCGGATTATATGCAGCATATTTTCTTTACGTCAGCTTTCGATTTAGCGGACGGTAGAGAACGTGCGTGCTGAATGGTTCTTTTGATACTTTTGTATACTGGTTCAGAGGGGACACATTCAGATTTCTGGATATGTCCCCTTTTTGAATAATTTGCCGGAAGGATCATTCTTCCGGCACAAGAAAAAAGGAGAGCAATTGTATTATGCCTATTTTTGAGACTCTGGAAAGAAATGCGGAGCTTTATCCCGACGAGACTGCTCTCGTTGAAATCAACCCGAAATTTGAACCGAAAAGCCGCATTACCTGGCGGGATTACGCGCTGATGCAGCCCATTCCGGGCGAACCGTTCAGAAGGGAGCTGACCTGGAAAGACTTCGATGTGAAGGCAAACCGCTTCTCGAATCTGCTTTTTACGCGCGGAGTGAAGAAAGGCGACAAGGTAGCGATTCTTCTGATGAACTCGATCGAATGGCTGCCGATCTATTTCGGTATTCTGAAAACCGGCGCGATCGCAGTTCCCTTAAATTTCCGCTATACCTCCGACGAGATCCGCTACTGCCTGAAGAAGGCGGACTGCAGCCTCCTTGTCTTCGGCCCCGAATTCATCGGCCGTATCGAGGAGATTTATGACAGGCTTTCCTTTATTCGCCACATGTTCTACGTCGGGGAGGAGTGTCCGAGTTTTGCGGACAGCTACGACCGGATGATCGCGTACTGCACATCCAAGCGTCCCGACATGGGAATTACGGACGACGATGACGGCGTGATTTATTTCTCCTCCGGCACCACCGGCTTCCCGAAAGCGATTCTGCACCGGCACAGGAGCCTGATGCACGCGATGAACTGTGAACAGGCGCATCACGGACAGACGCATGAGGACGTTTTCCTCTGCATTCCGCCGCTGTATCACACCGGCGCGAAGATGCACTGGTTCGGATCTCTGAAGGTCGGCGGAAAAGCCGTGCTCTTAAAGGGCGTCGAGCCGGAGTGGATCATCAAAGCCGCTTCTGACGAAAAATGCTCGATCGTATGGCTTCTCGTACCGTGGGCGCAGGATATCCTGGATGCGATCGATTCCAATGAAATCAACCTCGGGCAGTACGACCTTTCGCACTGGCGCCTGATGCATATCGGCGCGCAGCCCGTTCCGCCGTCTCTGATTAAACGATGGCTGAAGGTCTTCCCGAATCATGATTACGACACGAACTACGGTCTCTCGGAATCCATCGGCCCCGGCTGCGTACATCTTGGGGTCGGCAACGTCCATAAGGTCGGCGCAATCGGAAAAGCCGGCTACGGCTGGGAGGTGAAAATCGCGAATCCCGATGATTCGCCGGTAGAGAAAGGCGAAGTCGGAGAGCTCTATGTCCGCGGACCCGGCGTCATGAAGTGCTATTACAACGATCCGCAGGCGACAAAGGAGTCGCTGACAGATGACGGCTTCCTTCGTACCGGAGATATGGCAATGGAAGACCCGGACGGCTTTATTTACCTGGTCGACCGCAAGAAAGACGTCATTATTACCGGCGGCGAGAACCTGTATCCGGTACAGATTGAGGATTTCATCCGCCAGCATCCTTCGGTCAAGGATGTGGCCGTGATCGGACTTCCGGACGCGAGACTCGGAGAGATCGCCGCCGCGATTATCGAGGTGAAGAGCGGCAGCAGCCTGAGCGAGGAAGAAGTCCGCGAATTCTGCATGGACCTTCCGCGATACAAACGTCCGCGAAAGTACATCTTTGCGGATGTCCCGAGAAATCCCACAGGAAAGATCGAGAAGCCCGTTCTTCGCGAGCGTTACTGCGGCGAATCCCTGGTGGCGCAGCAGGTCGAGCTGTAACTTTCGAATAAGGAGATGAGAAACATGAAGAAACTGATGCTCGGCAATGAAGCCGTGGCAAGAGGTGCCTATGAGGCCGGCGTACGCTTTGTTTCATCCTATCCGGGGACTCCGTCAACGGAAATTACGGAAAGCATCGTACAGTACAGAGACGATATATTTGCCGAATGGGCGCCAAATGAAAAGGTGGCCTGCGAGGCGGCTGCCGGCGCTGCGATCGCCGGTGCAAGAGCATTAACCTGCTGCAAGCACGTGGGTCTCAACGTTATGGCGGACCCGGTGTTTACGATGAGCTATATCGGCGCGAACGGCGGAATGGTGATCGCGGTCGCGGACGATCCGGGCATGCACTCCTCCCAGAATGAACAGGATTCCCGCCACTATGCAAAGGCCGCGAAGATTCCGATGCTGGAGCCTTCGGACTCGGCAGAGTGCAAGGAGTTCACGAAACTCGCCTATGAAATTTCCGAAGCCTTTGATACGCCCGTTTTCTTAAGACTCTCCACGAGAGTTTCGCATTCCCAGAGCCTTGTGGAGCTTAAGGAGCGGCAGGAGATTCCGCTGAAGGATTATCAGAAAGACATCGCTAAAAATGTCATGATGCCCGGAAACGCGATCAAAAAGCATGTCGTGGTGGAAGAGAGGCATCAGAATCTGACGGCATACGCGGAGACGAGCCCACTCAATGTCATCGAAGACAACGGGTCCGCAATCGGCGTGATCACCTCGGGGATTTCCTACCTTTACGCGAAGGAAGCCCTCGGAGACCGGGTGAATTACCTGAAGCTCGGCATTGCTTATCCGATGCCGGTCGAAAAGATCAAAGCTTTCGCGAAGAGCTGCGAAAAACTCTTTGTGATCGAAGAACTGGATCCCTTCATCGAAGAGCATGTCCGCGCGATGGGCATTCCCTGCACCGGCAAGGAAGCCTTCACGATGCTGTATGAGTACTCGGCGGCAATGATCAAAAAAGCGGTTTTCCCGGAAGAAGGACAGGAAGACGCCTTTACGGCTCCGGCCGCGCCAATGCGCCCGCCGGTTCTCTGCCCGGGATGTCCGCACAGGGGCACGTTCTATGTGCTGAAGAAGCTCGGTCTCACGGTTTCCGGCGATATCGGCTGTTACACCCTCGGCGCTACCGTGCCGCTTTCCTCCGTTGACACGACGATCTGCATGGGCGCTTCGGTTTCCGCGGCGCACGGCATGGCGAAGGTCAGGGGAAAAGAGTTCAACAAAAAACTGGTATCTGTGATCGGCGATTCCACCTTCATGCATTCCGGTATTACCGGGCTGATTGACATTGTCTATAACCACGGCGCGAATACCGTGATTATTCTCGACAATTCAATTACCGGAATGACCGGCCACCAGGACAATCCGCTTTCCGGAAAGGATATCTACGGCGATCCTGCAAAACAGGTGGACCTTGAGCTTCTGTGCCGGGCAATCGGCGTGGAGAGGGTTGTTGTGGCAGATCCCTTTGATATTAAGAAATTCGAGGAAGTTGTCAGAGAAGAAACCGCTTCCGACGAACCTTCTGTGATCATCGCCCAGCGTCCCTGCGCCCTTCTGAAGTACGTGAAATACGAAGGAAAGTGCTCGGTCGACGCAGAAAAATGCAGAAAGTGCAAAATGTGCCTGAAGCTCGGCTGTCCGGCCATTTCCTGGAAAGAGGATCATATCGAGATTGATGAGACGCAGTGCAACGGCTGCGGTCTGTGCATGAACGTCTGCCCCTTCGGCGCGATCGGAAAGTGAGGTAATAAGATGAGCACAACGAGCATTATGATTACCGGCGTCGGCGGACAGGGGACGCTTCTTGCCGTCCGTGTCCTTGGAAATATGGCGCTTCGAAAAGGTTATGATGTGAAAGTCAGCGAAGTGCACGGGATGTCCCAGCGCGGAGGTTCGGTGGTTACCTATCTTCGCTACGGCGACAGAGTTTATTCGCCGATCATCGAAAAAGGAGAGGCGGATGTGATTCTGGCCTTCGAACAGCTGGAGGCTCTTCGCTGCCTGCCGTTTGTAAAACCCGGCGGAAGGATCATCGTAAATGACCAGAAGATCGATCCGATGCCGGTGATCACAGGCGCTGCCGCCTATCCCGAAGGAATCATCGACAGGCTGAAGGAAAGGGCGGAAGTGACCGTCGTACCGGCGATCAGGATCGCAGAGGAAGTGGGAAATGCCCGCACGGCGAACGTCGTGCTTCTGGGAACCTATGCAAAAAACTCCGGTATTTCGAAAGAGGAATGGACAGAGGTCCTGAAGGAAACCGTTCCCGCGAAGTTTATTGACGTGAACATTCAGGCCTTTGAAAAAGGTTATCAGCTCTGAACAGCTGATTTTGACGTAAAAAGGAGTTTATCGGCACGCCATATGCTGCCGATTTAATACAACAGGAGGATTATGACATCATGGCTTACTGGAATGAACACTGGGAAACAATGCCGCGGGAAGAGCTCGAGGCCTATCAGAGCGAGAAGCTCGTCTGGCAGGTAAAGCGCTGCTATGAGAATGTGGAATGCTTCCGAAACCGCATGGATGAACTGGGCCTTACGCCGGAAGAAATCCACGGCATCGAGGACCTTCCGAAGCTTCCCTTCTCCTACAAGAAGGATCTTCGCGATTATTATCCTTACGGGCTCTTCGCGGCTCCGATGAAGGATATTGTCCGTATTCATGCGTCTTCCGGAACCACCGGGAAAAGAATTGTTGCGGGTTATACGAAGAACGATCTTGAGGTCTGGGCAGACGGTGCGGCGCGCGTTCTCACCTCGGTCGGGCTCGGAGAAGGAGACATTATCCAGGTATCCTATGGCTACGGCCTTTTTACCGGCGGCCTCGGGCTCCACGGCGGTGCCGAGAAGATCGGAGCTACCGTTATCCCGATGTCTTCCGGCAATACCGCGCTGCAGATTCAGACGATGATCGACCTGAAGGCAACGGCTCTTTGCTGTACGCCTTCCTATGCGATGTATCTCGGCGAAGAAGTGCAGCGCCTCGGCGTGCAGGATCAGCTTTCCTTAAAAGCCGGTATTTTCGGAGCGGAACCCTGGTCGGAGGAAATGCGCCGTCAGATCGAAGCCGCACTCGGCATCCGGGCTTATGATATTTACGGACTTACCGAAATCATCGGCCCCGGCGTTTCCGGTGAATGCGAATATCAAGCAGGCATGCACGTCTGGGAAGACCATTTCATTCCGGAAATCATTGATCCCGATACCCTCGAGCCACTGCCCGTGGGCTCCGAGGGCGAGCTTGTCTTCACGACGATTACGAAGGAAGGCATGCCGATGATCCGCTACCGCACGCGCGACATCTGCCGCCTCGATCCCGTACCCTGCAAATGCGGCCGCACGCATTACCGCATGATGAAGCCGCACGGACGCACCGACGACATGCTGATTATCCGGGGCGTCAATGTCTTCCCGTCACAGATCGAGGAGGTGCTCCTCGGATTCACCATGGGCGGCATTACACCGAACTACCAGATCATTGTCGACCGCGTCAACCATACGGACACCTTCGATATCAATGTCGAAATGAGCGAGGAATTCTTCGCGGACGACATGAAGTCGATCGAGAAGCTGGAAGGCGAAATCACGGCAAAACTGCGGTCTGTTCTGGGAATCGGCGCCAAAGTGCATCTTGTTTCGCCGAAATCCATCGCCAGATCCGAAGGCAAGGCAAAGAGAGTTATCGACAAGAGAAAGATTTAATGGGAGGTACAACATGTTTGCAACACAGCTGTCTGTATTTGTAGAGAACAAGACCGGACGCCTGTCCGAAATTCTGAACGCCTTCAGCGAGCATCACATCAATATCCGGGCACTCTCTATTGCCGAGAATTCAGAATTCGGTATTTTGAGGCTGATCGTCAAGGAAACCGAGCGCGCCTATGACATTCTGAAGAGAGAGGGCTTTATTGTCAAGAAAACCGAAGTGATTTCCCTTCCTCTGGAAGATAAACCCGGCGCACTTGCCAAAATTGTTGACAAGCTCAGCGAGGAAGGCGTCGGCATTGAATACCTTTACGCGTTTGTAAGCCCCGAGAACGGCGCAAACGTGGTGTTCAGACTTGACAATCCGGAAAAAGGCGGTAAGCTTTTTAAGTAATTATTGACAGGCTCTTAAAGGAGAATCCGATGGAATATCAGTTTTCAGACAAGATGGTAAATATGAAGCCCTCGGCGATCCGTGAGATTTTCAAAAGTCTCGGAACGCCCGGCGCTATTTCTTTCGCCGCGGGCAATCCGGCGCCGGAATCCTTTCCGGTTTCCGATATGGCGAGAATCGGCGCGGATATCTTCGCGAATCAGGCGGTTCAGGCGCTGCAGTACAGCGTGACGGAAGGATATCCGAGGCTTCGGGAACAGGTCAGAAAAAGGCTTCTTGACAAGTTCGGAATCGGAACCGAGAACGATGATCTGATTATCGTGACCGGCGGACAGCAGGGAATCGAGCTGTCCTGCAAGGTTCTGTGCAACGAAGGCGATACCGTGATAGCGGAGAACCCGAGCTTTATCGGAGCCCTGAACGCCTTCAGATCGCTCGGCGCCAGGATTCAGGGCGTAGAACTGAAGGATGACGGAATGGATACGGAAGCACTCGAGAAATGCCTCCGGGAAAATCCGGACACAAAGATGATCTATGTCATTCCGACCTTCCAGAATCCGGCCGGTTCCACAACATCCCTGCAGACGAGGAAAGAAATCTATCGTCTTGCGTCGAAATACGATGTAATCATTCTCGAGGACAATCCGTACGGAGAACTTCGTTTCGCTGGTGAAGATATCCCTACGATCAAGAAACTGGATACCGACGGACGCGTGCTTTACTGCGGATCCTTCTCTAAAGTACTGTCCGCCGGCATGCGGATTGGATTCCTCCTCGGTCCGAAGGAGCTGATCCAGAAGATTGTCGTAGCCAAGCAGGTGGAGGATGTTCATACGAACATTTATTTCCAGATGCTGTGTTCACGCTATATGGACGAGTGCGACATGGATGCGCATGTGGAAGAAATCCGGGCGCTGTACAGGAAAAAATGCGGCTGGATGCTGGAATGCCTCGATAAATATATGCCTTCCTGCGTGAAGTATACGCGCCCTGAGGGCGGACTTTTCCTCTGGTGTACGCTTCCGGAGACGATTGAGCTGACGGATTTTGTCATGGCGGCCAAGGATCAGCTGGTCTTTGTTGTACCCGGAACGGCTTTTAATTGTGATGAGTCGGCGCCGTCCCGGAGCTTCCGCTTGAATTATTCGATGCCTTCCATGGAGGAAATCGAGAAGGGCATCCGGATCCTCGGAGAACTGGTCCGGACCATGATGTAAACGGACTTTAGGTCACAATACTTACGAACAGACCTGTTATGAACAGAGAGCTTTTGTAAAGAAGCGCTTTGTTTATACGGGTCTGTTCTTTATATCAGATGGTTTCGGGAGAAATCCTTTCTTCCAGAGGCGCAGGGAGGGGCAGTTCAAGTTCGTTCAAGTTTCTTGACTTTTAACTGCCGAATTGTTATAGTGGTAGCTGACGGGAAAACAGTACCGTATCAAACGCATGGACATACTTTTCGGGTTTTTTGACGGGCCTTTTACAGGCTGCGCTCGAGCGGCATTCCTTTAAGGAGGCGGTATGAAAAAACACAGCTTAAGGGAACGTTTTTCCTACTGGTTTGACAACAGGATGGCCGGCGGGTCATTAGGACTCATCAAGCTTCTCGCACTGGTGACCCTCGGCGTCATTGTGCTGATCGCTTTTGTCCTGTTTCTTTTTACGCAGGCGGAAGAGCGGGATATCGGATCTTCTCTCTGGGACAGTATGGCGACGGTCATCAACGCCTGGATGCCTTCCTATGAGGACGGCAGTCCCGCATATCTTTTGCTGATGGCTTTGGCCGCCGTGATCGGTCTATTTGTCACCAGCGTCCTGATCGGTATTATTTCAAGCGCGATCGAGGAAAAGATCACGAGCCTCAGGCGCGGCAATTCCGCCGTTCTCGAGGAAAACCACATCGTTGTCCTGGGCTTTTCCCCGGGAGAATATACGCTTCTTCGTCAGCTGATTCTGGCTTCGTCAGACAAGCCTGCCTGTATTGTCGTCGCGGATGAACTGGAGCGGGACGAAATGGAACAGTACATTCAGGATAATGTGGCTGTTCCGAAAAATGTCCGGATCATCTGCCGTACGGCAGATATCATGGATCCTCAGATGCTGGAACGTCTCGCTGTCCGGGAGGCGAGAAGCATCATTATCAGTCCGACGGATGACAAGCGGACAACAAAAACACTTCTGGCTGTCTCCAGCATCATTTCCGATGGTGAAAACGGTGCCCGCGTCGGCGCGATTATGTCGCACGAAGACTATGCATTTCCGAAAACGCTGGCAGAAAAGCACAACGTTACGACACTTCAGACCTATGAAACCATTGCGAAGATCATCGCACATTCCTGTACGGAACCCGGGCTTTCCGAGACCTTCCGCGAAGTCTTCAATTTCGAAGGCTCCGAAATGTATCTGTCCGCCATCCCCGGCGCCAAGGGCCTTCGTTTTGAAGAACTCCTTGTAAGAACGGACGGGGCAGTTCCGATCGGCGTCGAAAACGGCAGGAATTTACGGATCAATCCCGGAAAAGACTATGTCATTCAGGAAAACGATCGGATTCTGATCTTCGCGGAGGAAAAGGACAGCGCGAGACTTCTCCCGGATTCCATGCCCGCGGATCCTGTTCCGGAACCGGACAGGGACAGGAGCGGACTCGAAGAACATCCCGGCAGAATTCTCATTATCGGATGCAATGAAACCATCGATACCGTTCTTAAGGAGCTTCCCGATAACGTGACGGATATCGTCATTGCCGCGGATACCGAAGGCTTTCAGGAAGAAATCGAAGAAGGCATTTCAGATAAACCGAACCTGCATATTCGCTATGACAAAAGCAATGTCATGAAGCTGAAGAATCTCACCCGTCTTGCCCGGGAAGCAGACCATGTCGTGACCTTAAGCGACCACCGGGAGGAGGATGAAGATGCGGACATCCGCACGATTTTCCTGCTTCTTCATCTGCGGGATCTGAGGGAAAGATACGGATTCACCTACAATATCACCTCGGAGATGCGGCGGGAGAATAATCAGGCGCTGATCGGAAACGACGACCGTACGGACTTTGTTGTCGCCTCCAATATGTCTTCGCTTTTCCTGGCGCAGCTTTCGGAGAGCCCCGAGCTTCTGTCTGCTTTCCAGGAGCTTCTGTCCAATAAAGGAAACGAACTGTATCTGAAGCCGGCGGCGGCATTCGGATGTACAGGCACACGGACCGTCCGCGAGCTTCGAAGAATCGTTCTCGGATACGGCTATCTCTGCCTCGGTTATCTGAAAGAAGGCGCTCCAAAAAGCGTTTTCAACCCGCCGCTCAACGAAGAAACCACACTTTCCGAAAATGACCATCTGATCGTCATCGGCGAAGAATAAATTACAAGAAGGAGGAAACCATGTATCATTTTGAACCATTAACAGCCTTCATTGATAGCATCGAAGCCAATTTCGGCACTCCGGCTTCGGACATGCTGATCATGAAGGACGGACAGGAGATTTACCGCCACAGTGCCGGACATCCGGACCCGGAGAAAAAGCGCGAAGTAAGCGACAGGGATCTGTACTGGATTTACTCCGCCAGCAAAATTTCAACCTGTACCGCTGCGCTTACCCTTATTGAAAAGGGAAAACTCGCACTGGACGATCCGGTCAGTAAATTCCTCCCGAAATACGCACACCTTACGGTCAAACAGGAGGACGGAACGGCCGCACCCGCGAAAAATGTAATGACGATCCGCCACCTTATGACGATGTGCGGAGGCCTCGATTACAACCAGAAGCGCGGTTCCGTGAAGGAAGTCATCGCCGAAAAAGGCGAGGAGGCAGGAACGGTGGATATCGCAAATGCCTTTGCGGACGGGCCGCTGGAGTTCGAACCCGGCACTCATTATCTGTATTCTCTTTGCCACGACGTCCTCGGAGCAGTGATCGAAGTGTGCTCCGGAATGAAATTCGGCGAGTACCTCAAGGAAGCGATCTATGATCCGCTCGGAATGACCGATACGACGTTTCACCCGACAGAAGAGCAGAAGGCACGGGTTTCGACCCTGTATCGGGTGAACAATGAAACCGGAGCGCTCGACCCCGTCGGATCCATGCGCGAAGGAAACGGCATACCGAAAGCCTATGAATCGGGCGGCGGCGGACTGGTAAGCTCCGTAAATGACTACATCAAGCTCGGCGCGGCGCTCGCAAACTACGGCAAAGCATGGAACGGCTATCGTCTTTTGAAGCCGGAGACCGTTGAACTGTATCGTTCCTGCCAGCTTGGACCGGTACAGCAGGCGGACATGCTGAAGATCTTCGAACAGAACAAAGGCTATACCTACGGGCTCGGCGTACGCCGCTTCATAGATCCTACGGACTCCACCTGTCCCTTAGGGCATTTCGGATGGGACGGAGCGGCCGGCTTCTACCTCATGATCGACCCGACCAATAACCTGAGCTATGTTTATGCCCAGGATGTCCTGAATTCGGGTATTACTTTCCACCTTGTGCACCGGCAGCTGCGCGATCTGGTATATCTCTGCATGAGAGAGTAGGAAACAGCAATAATCAGCCTGGAAAGAGACGGATGAACACTGATCCGTCTCTTTCTTTTGCTTGCAAAATCCGCACTTATCCTGTATAATATTATAGCTTATGGGCTTTCAAAGGAGAAATATGTACGCGGAGGTTGTGATCGACATCAGGAATAAAGAGGTCGACCGGCCGTTTACCTACCGGATTCCGGCACATTTAAGGGATCTGGCGGTGACCGGCGCTCCTGTCATGGTTCCTTTCGGTAAAGGCAGCCGGCTGCGGCAGGGCTATATCATCGGCCTCCGGCCGGATCTGCCCGAGAATCTTTCCGAGGAACGCGTAAAAGAAATCGATTCGGTCCCGGAACGCGGCATCAGTGTCCAGGAACAGCTTCAGGCCCTGGCGATCCGCATGCGTGAGCGATACGGCGGGACGCTTTATCAGTCCCTTTCCGTTGTTCTCCCCAGCAAGCTCAGCGTCACGCCGAAACGCGAGCGTTATTTCGTGTTTCTCGGCAGTGACGAGAAGCTTTATGAGCTTTCTCTTGAAGCCGAGAGAAAGAAGCACTACGCAAAGCTTCGGCTTCTTGCGGCGTTTAAGGACAACAGGGTGCTTCCGGGCTCTATTGTGACAGACCGGCTGAATATTTCCGCAGCGACGCTGAAAAGCCTGCAGAATCAGGGCGTGCTCGAGATCCGCAGTAAAGAAAATAAAACGGACCTTCCCCTGATCACGGATGAAGACGGCGGGAACACGTCCCTGCAAAAACAGAAGACATTAAATGAGGAGCAGCGTCTCGCTGCAGAAGGAATTCTCGCTGAAAAACGCAGGGTATCTCTGCTTTTCGGCATTACCGGGTCCGGCAAGACCGAGGTCTACTTAAGCCTGATCGAAAAAGTCCTTGCCGAAGGGAAGGAAGCTATTGTCCTGATTCCGGAGATTGCGCTGACCTATCAGACCGTCATGCGGTTTTATGAGCGCTTCGGCAGTCTCGTATCGGTTGTGCACTCCAGACTCAGTAAGGGCGATAAATGCGAACGCTTCCTGCTCGCTGAACAGGGACAGGTCCGGGTGATGATCGGCCCGAGGTCCGCTCTTTTTACGCCCTTTAAAAACCTGGGACTGATTATTATTGATGAATTCCACGAAACAAGCTATATCTCGGAACAGGTGCCGAAATACGATACGGTTGAAGCCGCCGAAATGCGGGCCGAAATTTCCGGTGCGAAGCTTGTGCTCGGCTCAGCGACACCGACGGTGTCTGTTTACTATCGGGCGCAGAAGGGAGAAATTGCCTTATTCCGCCTGAATAAACGCGCCGTGGAAGGCGCAGAGCTTCCCCAGGTGACGATTGTCGATTTAAGGGAGGAGCTTCAGGCGGGGAACCGTTCCATGTTTTCCCGTCTCCTGCAGGAAAAAATCCGTGAACGGCTTCAGAAGAATGAGCAGACCATGCTGTTTCTGAACCGGCGCGGCTATTCGGGCGCTGTCAGCTGCCGTTCCTGCGGGGAACCTTTAAACTGTCCGCACTGCAGTGTGGCTATGAAGCTGCACCGTGACGGACGCCTGCACTGCCACATCTGCGGTTATGAGGTAATGATGCCGAAAAGCTGTCCGCAGTGCGGTTCGGGCCTTCTTGGCGCCTTCGGAACCGGGACGGAAAAGGTAGAGGATATGGTGAAGGAATTCTTCCCCGGCGCAAGGGTCTTAAGAATGGACGCCGATACGACGGGCGGAAAGGACGGACACCGGGAAATCCTCGAGAAATTCATGCATCACGAGGCGGATATTCTTGTCGGCACACAGATGATCGTTAAAGGACACGATTTTCCGAATGTAACGCTTGTCGGCGTGCTTGCCGCGGATCTTTCCTTAAGCGTGCCGGATTACCGCGCTTCGGAGCGGACGTTTCAGCTTCTTCTGCAGGCAGAGGGCAGAGCCGGACGCGGGGACCGGCCCGGAGAGTGTATAGTACAGACCTACCTTCCCGAGCATTACGCCGTGACGGCTGCGGCGAACCACGATTTCTACGGCTTCTACCGCCATGAAATGATTTTCCGGCAGCAGATGATCTATCCGCCCTGCGGAACCTTTACCGCGCTCACGCTTTCCGGCGCCGACGAGAAGAAGACAGAAAAGACGATTCAGGAGATTGCCGAAGAAGCGAGGCGAAGAATTCAGGTGCCGGTACGCTTCCTCGGGCCTTCCGAAATGAGTATTTACAAGGTAAAGGATATGTATCGTCAGATCCTTTATTTCAAAACAAAAACAACGGATGATATGATTTATGTCAAGCGCATGCTCGAGGAAATCTCCGGCGAATGTATCGGGACAGAGCGCCTGTTCATCAGCTTTGACAGATAAAGGAGGCTTATGGCTATTTTAAATGTACGCCAGCTCGGCGATGATATTCTGACAAAGAAGCAAGCCCGTGAAACTGATTAACGGCAGAATCCGGCAGCTGGTCGAGGATATGTACGACACCATGTACGAGGCCGGCGGGGTGGGTCTCGCGGCGCCGCAGGTCGGCATTCTGAAACGGATTGTCGTGATCGACGTTTCGCCGGAGCCGGAGGAAGGCGAAGAATTCTCCGAGGAAGATACCATGCGTTTCACCATGATCAATCCAGAGATTCTGGAAACTTCCGGAGAACAGCGCGGATATGAAGGCTGTTTAAGCTATGTCGGGATGAGCGGGATTGTTACCCGCCCGGAGCATGTCCGGGTGCGATTTACAGATCTTGACGGCGAGCAGTACGAGCTCGAGGGGGAAGGACTTCTCGCGCGCTGCATCTGCCATGAGCTGGATCACCTGGACGGGCATATGTATACGGAACGGGCGGAAGAAGGCTCGGTCATCAGTAATGAGGAGCTTGCCAAAAGGCAGCAGGAATCCGAACAGGAAGAAGCTTGACGAGGTATAAAAGTCTGTGAGAATCGTTTTCATGGGTACGCCGGATTTTGCAGTGCCTACGCTCGAGGCACTCATCGAAAGCCGGCATGAAGTCGCGGCAGTCTATACGCAGCCCGACCGTGAACAGGGACGGGGCAGAAAGCTTGTTTATTCGCCGGTAAAGGAATGCGCGCTGAAGCATGGGATTCCGGTCTGCCAGCCGAAAGGGCTAAAGAAACCCGAAACCGTGGAAAAACTGAAAAGCTTTGAGCCGGATGTGATCGTTGTCGTCGCGTACGGCGTCATTCTGCGGCCGCCGGTCCTTCAGGCGGCAAAATACGGCTGCCTGAATGTGCATGCGTCGCTTCTGCCGAAGTACCGCGGCGCGGCTCCGATCCAGTGGGCGATCCTGAACGGGGAAACGGAAACCGGTGTGACCATCATGCAGATGGACGAAGGACTGGATACGGGAGATATCCTGGCCTCCAAGCGGATTCCGATCGCGGATGACGAGACGGGCGAAAGCCTGTTCGAAAAGCTTTCCCTTCTTGGCGGACCGCTTCTTCTGTCGGTCCTTGAGGACGCAGAAAAAGGAACGCTTCATCCCGTCAAACAGGGAGAGAGCCCGACCATGTACGCCCGGATGCTTGATAAGGACATGGGACGGATTCAGTTTGAAAAGGACGCGGAAGAAATCGGCCGCTTTGTCCGGGGACTGAATTCCTGGCCGAGCGCCTATACCTTCTACGGCGGAAAGATGATGAAAATCTGGACTGCGGAAGTGCTTTGCGGGAATCATTCGGACGCCCTTCCGGGAACGGTCATTTCCGTAGATAAAAACGCTTTTACCGTTGCCTGCGGCAGGGGAGCGCTGCGGATTCTCGAGCTTCAGGTTGCAGGAAAGCCGCGGATGAAGACGGATGCCTTCCTTCGCGGAAACCGGATCGAGCCCGGAATGCTTTTCCCTGACGGAGAGAATGCATGACCGCGAAAAAAAGTGCGAGAGAAGCGGTTTTCAGGCTTCTTTACAGAGTATTCAGCGAAAAGCTCTTTCTGGACGATGTTTTCAGTGAAGAGACGGCGGGACTTTCTCCGACAGACGCGGCATTCGCCCGGCGGCTTTCGATGACGGTCCTGGAAAGAAAGACGGCAATCGATGCGGTCCTTTCCGAAAAAAGCAGTGTGCCTCTTCGGAAAATCAAGCCGAAAATCCTGCTGATTCTGGAAAGCGCATCCGCGGAAATCCTCTTCCTTGAGACCGCCTCCTATGCAGCGGTGAATGAAGCAGTGGCACTGACGAAAAGAATCGGCCTTTCGCCGCTGTCCGGCTTTGTCAATGCCGTATGCAGGGCCGTCAGTCGGGACGGAAAGGAGCTTCTTCAGGCTCTGGATCCCTGGAAGCGCGCCGGAATTCCGGATTTTCTGAAAAGCAGGCTCTGTCTGTGGTACGGGGAGAAAAAAGGACTTTCCATCGCAGAAGCCATGCGCGCCGGGAAGAGAACCGTTATCAGAAGGTGCCGGCTTTTTGCGCCTCCGGAAGCGGAATTTGTGCAGCTTTTGAAAAAAGAGGGCGCTGTCGCATCGAAAACAGGCCTTTTGCCGGATGTTTACTATTATGACGGTGAAATTCCCGCCTATCGGACGCAGTGCTTTAAAAAGGGCTTTTTTTACATTCAGGACTTAAGCTCCTGCCTGGACGGAGCGGCGCTTTCGGATCTTCATCTGCCGTCCGGAAGCAATGAGGAGCCTTTCCGCATTTATGATGCGGCTTCGGCTCCCGGCGGAAAGCTTTTCCATGTTCTGGATATTCTGTACAGTAATAATGAGGGTAATGCTAAAGCCGAGGCGATTGCGTCGGACCTTCGGAAAAACCGCACGGACCTGATCCGGGAAAACCTGAAAAGAATGCCTTATGAGGGCGTCAGCGTCCGCGAAGAAGACGCTTCCGAATATCGTAAGGAGCATGACAGCCGCTACGATCTTGTCATCTGCGACCTTCCCTGCTCGGGGCTCGGAACACTGAAGAAGAATCCGGAGCTGGTTTACCGGACGGATGAAAAAAGCCTCTCCGAAATTGCCGCGCTGCAGAAGGAAATCCTTGACAACGTCAGCCGGTATGTCCGGGTGGGAGGAACCCTTCTGTATTCCACCTGTACAATCAATCCGGGAGAGAACATAGAGCAAGTGGAAGCCTTCCTCAGGCGCCATCCCGGGTTCTCGGCGGTTTCCTTTAAAAGCCGTCTGCCGGCGGTCCTTCAGGAGCAGATGCAGGATAACGGCTCGCTGCAGGTTCTTCCGGATGAATTCCCGGGCGACGGATTCTATATTGCGAGATTTGTAAAACACAGCGTAGAATAAGCACGGAAGGATGTCTTTGAAAAGTTGAAGGATATCAGGGGATTCTATCCCGGCGAACTGAAAACAGAAATCGAATCGATCGGTGAAAAGCCTTACCGCGCGGAGCAGATTTTTTCCTGGCTTCATGATAAGAAAGCCGGGGATTTCACGGAAATGACGAACCTTTCCGCAGCCTTAAGAGAGAAGCTTTCGGAAAACTTCTCGATCGCGCCTGTTCGGATTGTCGAAGTACAGAAGAGCAGGCTCGACGGGACACAGAAATACCTTCTGTCTCTTGCGGACGGAAATGTGATCGAAGCCGTGCTCATGCGCTACCGCTACGGAAATTCCGTCTGTGTGTCGACCCAGGTGGGCTGCCGGATGGGCTGCGCTTTCTGCGCATCCACGCTCGGAGGCCTTGTCCGGAACCTCGAATCCTCCGAAATGCTCGGAGAAGTCTATGCGATTGAAAAAGACCTCGGCGAACGGATTTCCCACTGTGTACTGATGGGCTCCGGGGAACCGATGGACAACCTGGAGAATGTCATCCGCTTCATCCGGCTTCTCGGAGACCCGAAGGGGCATCATATGAGCCTCAGGAACATTACGGTATCGACCTGCGGAATTCCGGAAGGAATCCGGCGCTTTGCTGAGGAGGATCTGCCGGTAACCCTGGCGCTTTCGCTTCACGCGCCTGACGATGAAACCAGGAAAAAGCTGATGCCGATCGCGAATAAATATCCGCTGAAGGAAGTGCTCCTTGCCTGCGACGAGTATTTCAAAAAGACCGGCCGCCGCTTAAGCTTTGAATATTCCGTGGTGGCGGGGGTGAACGACAATGAGCAGGAAGCCCTAAAGCTTGCCCGCCTGCTGCACGGAAAGAACGCGCATGTCAATCTGATCCCGGTGAACCCCGTGACGGAGCGGCATTTTAAGCGTCCGGACCGACGGGAAGTAGAGGCTTTTCAAAAAACACTTGTCAAAAGCGGAATTAATGCTACAATTAGGAGAGAACTCGGCTCGGACATCGACGGTGCCTGCGGACAGCTTCGTAGGAAATATCTGAATACTTAAGCGGAAAGGAGGTTTGAAAGTGAATATCTTCGGAATGACAGACAAAGGAATAACCAGAAAAAACAATGAAGACTCTTTCTTTCTGACCTCCGGTCCCATCGGCGTGTTTGATGCCCTCATGGTTGTATGTGACGGAATGGGCGGACATAAGCTCGGCGAAGTGGCAAGCTCCACCGCCGTACGCGCGTTTGTGGATTCGGTCAGCTCTGAGACGGAAACGAATCCGGCCTATGTCATGGAACAGGCAGTGTCGATCGCGAATCTCGAGGTCAGAAAAGCCTCCGAGGAACACCGCTCCTTCGGAATGGGTACGACACTTGTTGCTTGCGGCGTACAGGGAAAAACCGCTTACGTTTCGAATGTCGGCGACAGCAGGATGTATCTTGTGAACCGAAACGACCGTTCAATCCTCCAGGTAACGCATGACCATTCGTATGTGGAGGAGCAGGTCGCGCGCGGCCTTCTTTCGCGCGGCTCGGACGAATACAACCGCAAGAAAAATGTGATCACAAGGGCGGTCGGCGTTTACAGTGAAGTTGAAGCCGACCAGTTTGAGATAGATCTGCAGGAGGGGGATTACCTGCTCCTGTGCAGCGACGGGCTGACCAACCTTGTCAGCGACGAAGAAATAAAAGCTACGGTTCTCGACGAAAGCATTCCCTTAAAGGAGCGCGTCGGGATACTGGTGGACGCCGCAAATGCATACGGCGGCCGGGACAACATTACTGTCGTCCTGTATAATACAAAAGAGGTATTTGAATGATCAAGAACGGAACGGTGTTTGCCGGACGGTATGAAATTATCGAACGGATCGGCTCAGGCGGAATGGCGGACGTTTATAAGGCCCATGACCAGCGTCTGAAGAGGGATGTGGCAATTAAGGTTCTGAAGCAGTCTCTTTCTGAGGATGCTGATTTTGTTGCCAAATTCCGCACAGAGGGAGAGGCTGCCGCAAGCCTGACGAATGCGAATGTGGTCAGTGTATACGACGTCGGAAATGTCGGCTCGACCTACTACATTGTCATGGAGCTGATTGACGGCATTACACTGAAGGACTATATCCGCCGGAAGGGCATGCTTTCCTCACGAGAAACCATGGCCATTACCGCCCAGGTGGCTGTCGGCTTAAGGGCTGCGCATGCCCGGCACATTGTGCACAGGGATATTAAGCCTCAGAATATCATCCTTTCCCGCGACGGAAAGGTGAAGGTGACGGATTTCGGCATTGCGCGCGGCGTAACGGATGAAACCCGCCACGGCTCGAATAATGAGCTCGGCTCCGTGCATTATATTGCGCCGGAGCAGGCCAAGGGCCAGCCTTGTGACGAAAGAAGCGACATTTATTCTCTCGGTATCGTCATGTACGAAATGATCACCGGACGTGTGCCCTTCGACAAGGACACGCAGGTGGCTGTCGCGCTCGCGCATATGAATGAGACCATGGTTCCGCCGTCGGAGATCAATCCGGACTGTCCGGTTGCTCTGGAACAGATCATTTTCCGCTCTACCCAGAAGTCCAAGGAGCGCCGTTACCATAACTGCACGGAGCTTCTGCAGGATTTAAAGATTGCCGTCAACAATCCTTCATATAATTTCGAAAAGCAGGAGCAGGAGAGCGTTATCCGTTCGACAACCCAGGTGTTTACAGGTTCCGCAGCAGCGGAAGGAAGGCGGGCAGGAACCGCAGCGTTCCAGCCGAATCTTCCCGCCGCGAGTATCGAAGAGGATGAACCGGATGATACGGATGCTGTCATTGGCTCCCAGGCTGCGGGACGTCAGGCGATGACGATCATTGACAGCGAAGAAAAGAAACCCGTCCGCCAGGGAATCCGCGAACGCAGGACTGCCGGACCTGTGATTGATTTTACAGAGCTCAGTCCGGACAGGGATTATGACGGTGAAACAGAGAATGAAGCGTCTGACGAAGGGAAAGATCTCTTTGCGGAGGATGCGAAGGAAGACGAAAAATCCCTCATGGACCGCATTATCCTGGTCGCCGGAATTGTGATCGGCGCTGTGATTATCTGTCTCCTGATTTACATTTTCGTAACCCTTTCCGGATGCAACCAGAATGCGATTGCGCGTCCGACGGAGAGCACTTCGGCAACTGCGAAGACCACAGAACCGACTACAGAAGAAATCATCGAGCTTTCAACCAAGGAATCCGACGATTTCGATCCCGATACGGATGCGGTTGTCCCGAATGTGATCGGCCTGTACTATGAAGAGGCGGAGGCGAAGCTTGAAGAGGCCGGACTGGTCGCGAAAATCGGTTCGGAATTCGGTTTCTCCGATGAGTATCCCGAGCTTTATATCATGAAGCAGAGTTATCCGGAGGGAACGATTGTAGAAAAGGGAAGCATCATTGTCATTATGATTTCCCAGGGCTCCGATAAATTCGAGATCCGGGAGAATTATATCGGCGGAACGCTGTCGACCTTCAAGAATGACGCCGTGAATTATCCGGATATCGACTTTGTCTATGAAAAGACCTATCATACCCAGATACCGGCAAACCATATTATCTCGATCACACCGTCCTCGGGCCTTGTAAAGCCCGGCGAGACCGTGACTGTTCTGTACAGTCTCGGGCCGGAATTTGTAACCGTACCGAGTCTCTACGGCCAGTACCGGGGCGATGCTTCGACAACCCTGATGAATCATGCCCTTTCGATCGGCAGCATTTCGGAAGAGTACAGCGATGAAGTTTCGGAAGGCATTATCATCGGTCAGTCGCCGGCCGCCGGCCTTAGCGTACGAAACGGTTCCTCCGTCGATATTATCGTTTCTCTCGGACCGAAGATGGAAATGGTTCCGGATGTCCTGGGCATGACCGAGGAAGAGGCGGTTGCAGCGCTTGCCGAAAAAGGCTTTACTGCTGAGATCGAGGAAGAAGTCAGCAAAGAAGGAACGCCGGGCACCGTCATTACCCAGAGCGTGGAAGGCGGCGATTACGCGCCCTTGAACAGCCCGATCACGCTGACAATCTGTAAGGAACAGGCCCTGATGCCGGAGCTTACGGGCGGGTCTCTTGCGGATGCGGAAAAACAGGCGAGTACGATGAAGTTCACCATCGGGAAGACTGAAGCCGAAACAACAGAGGATGCGAACAAGAATATGATCATCAAATCCCAGTCGGTTGCCGCCGGAACTGAGATTACGGAAGACACGGTCGTAGATCTTGTTTACTACACGTATGAGGCGATCCCGACGGTACCGGATGTTACCGGGGCAAGTGAAAGCGAAGCCAAATCCGCCCTCGAAAGCGCCGGTTATAAAGTTACGGTAAGTTCCGAAACCGTTAAAACGGATGTGGAAGGCCAGGGTCAGACGGTTGCGAGAACCGACCCTGCCGGAGGTTCATCACTGAAGAAAGACTCCAACGTCACGATTTACATGTATGAGTATGTGGCACCGACGTCGTCGGAAACAGCACCGCCGTCGTCTTCTGAGACAGAACCTCCAAGCTCTGAAACCACTCCGCCAGATACTCAGCCGGAGTCCTCTTCGGAAAGCCAGCCGAGTTCCGATGCGAATACGGAAGCCCCCCCGGAAGGCGGTGAAAACAGCGGAGAAACAACGCCATGACCGGCCGGATTATCCGCGGGGTCGGAGGCTTCTACTTTGTTCACGACGGTACTGCGCTCTATCAGTGCCGCGCAAAGGGGATATTCCGCAAAAATCATGAAAAACCCTTAGTCGGAGACCGTGTTGAATTCAGCACGGTCTTTGACTCTGAAATTGAAAACGCGGGCAGTATCGACAGAATCCTGCCGCGGGAGAACCGCCTCATCCGGCCGGAGCTTGCGAATGTCGGACAGATCTTTCTGTTATTTTCCGGGAAATCCCCGGCGCCGAATTTCGACATGCTGAACCGCTACCTGTGTCTCGTGCATGATACGGAGATCCCCGTTTCGCTTGTCGTCAACAAATGTGACCTGTGTACGGAAGAGGAGCTTGAAGAGGTCCGAAAAGCCTTCTGCGGCAGCGGATATCCGATGCATATGATCTCTGTCAAGGACGGCACCGGCATCAGCGGGCTTCGGGAAATGATGCGGGGAAAGCTTTCCTGTCTTGCGGGGCCTTCCGGGGTCGGGAAGTCGTCGCTGATGAATCTGCTTCTCGGAAGCAAGCGCATGGAAACCGGCGGCCTTTCGCGGAAAATCGACCGCGGCAAAAACACGACCCGTCATTCGGAGGTTTTTTATCTCGGAGATGAAAGCTATCTTTCGGATACGCCCGGCTTCACTTCGGTTGAAATCGGTTTTATCGAGAAAGAGGATCTGGACCTCTATTTTAATGAATTCAAGCCCTATCTCGGATCCTGCAGGTACCTTCGCTCCTGTGCGCATATTCATGAAAAAGAATGTGCCGTGAAGGCTGCGGTTAAGGATGGCGGAATCTCAAAAATCCGCTATGACAGTTATGTCCGGATCTACGAAAATCTGGCACAAGTTAGGAGATACTGATGCAAAATATCCTGATTTCCCCATCGATTCTGGCGGCGAATTTTCTGAAACTGGGAGAGGCGATCGAAGCTTTGAACCGTTCCTCCTGCGACTGGATTCATGTTGACATTATGGACGGGCATTTCGTGCCTGAAATATCCTTCGGACAGCAGATCATCCGTGCGATCAAAGAAATTTCGAAAAAGCCGCTGGATGTTCATCTGATGGTGAAGGATCCGCTGCCGAAGATCGAATCCTTTGTTTCTGCCGGAGCCGACCGGCTGACCTTCCATCTGGAGGCTGTGCATGATCCGCGGCAGGTCATTGACAGAATTCATTCCTTCGGTCTTCCCGCGGCGATCTCAATCAAGCCGGAAACCCCGGTCGTACGGCTGCTTCCTTACCTTCCGGAAGTCGAAATGGTGCTTGTCATGACTGTGTAGCCGGGCTTCGGGGGGCAGGCGATTCTCCCGGACACCATCGAAAAAATCCGGGAGCTTCGGGAAGTAATGCTGCTCAACCATCTCGACCTTCTCATTGAAGCCGACGGCGGTATTTATCACGAGAATGCAGCAATCTTAAAAGAAGCGGGCGTCAATGTGTTCGTCTGCGGATCGGCCCTTCTTCACGGAAATATTGAAGAAAATATTACGAAATTGCGAAACGTCCTATGAGAAACAAACGGATTCTTATTCTGCCCGTATTCATCATCTGTCTCGTCCTCTCGTCCTGCAGCCTCAGGCTCAACTGGGTTCCGGGACGGGAGATTCTGCTGTCCTCAGACAATCTGGAGCTTTCCGCGGCGGAGGTGAGGCTTCTTTCCGCGGCCTATAAGGCAGAATTCGAGTCCTATTATTCAGGGCTTCTCGGTAAGGAGTTCTGGAGCACGCCGCTGGATTCGGGCATCAGCTATGAAGATTATATCAAAGAGTATTTTGTATACAAAGAGTGCAGGGCGCTTCTTGTGCTGAATGAAAAGGCCCTGTCCGATGGGATCTCCTTAAGCGATCTTGATAAGGAGCGGATTGACGAAGCGTCTCTCAAAATATATGATGCGCTTTCGGACGACGAAAAGGAATATACAAAGGCTTCTGTAAAGGACCTGCAGCGTCTGATCCGCCTGTATTATACTGCAATGGAGGAAGTGCGTCTTCTCAGTGACGGCGATGTTTCCGTAAGCGATGAAGAGAGCAGGGTCGCGGATTTTTCAGTCATCCGGCTGAATACCCGGGAAGAGGCGGAAGATGCCCTCGAGCGTCTGTCTCAGGGAGAAAGCTTCCGGATTCTGGCATCGGAGTGCACACTGGACAGCCAGATCGACTATTCTGTATCCAAAGGCGAACTGATGCCGGAGCTGAATGATGTCATTTTCTCGATGCAGAGCGGCGAGACCTCCGATATTATCGAATTCGGCGGCTCGTACTATATTTTCCGGGTAACAAATGCCTATAACTCCCTGCTGTCCATGAACAACAAGCGGAATATCCTGGCGGAGCGCGCGTATAAGCTCTGGAGCGCTGCCTACCGGCAGCTGGAAGGAAGCGTAAAAATATACAGAAACGATCATCTCTGGAATGAAATCCGCCTGAATACGGAAGGGGATTTTCCGGATCCGGGGCTTTTTGCGGTTCTTTCTGAAATTTGTGATTAATTTTTATAATTTATACTTGTAAAATTGTTCAGAATTCTGTAAAATAATCTAAATATCTGATGGCGTATCCGAAGTAACTGTCTCGATATGAAACCTGAATCCCGAAAAGCCCTGATTGCTGCGGTGCTGGTGGTAGTTTTCGGCCTTCTTTTTTTGTGGAAAAACCGCGGTAAGGCGATCCTTCTGACGGATGAAACAGAAGAGCAGGCTTCTTTCGTTCTGACAGAAGCGGCAGAGACCGTTTCGGAAAGCGAAAGCCCAGGTATCGTTGTTTACGTTTCGGGAGAAGTCAAAAACCCCGGCGTATACGAGCTTCCGATAAACAGCCGTGTCTGTGACGCCCTGATGGCTGCGGGCGGCCTGACAGAGAATGCGCTTGACAGCCTTGTGAATCTCGCGGAAGTCCTCACAGACGGGGAGATGATCCGTTTCCCCGAAAAGACCGATGCTTCGGCAGGGACGGCGGTTCTTTCCGACGGACTTGTGAATCTGAATACCGCCGGGAGAGATGATCTGATGACTCTTCCCGGAATCGGCGAAGCGAGAGCGGACGCGATTATTTCCTACAGGAATGAAAACGGCTCTTTCAGGAGCACGGAAGAACTGATGAATGTCCCCGGAATCGGGGAAACGTTATTTGACAGACTGAAGAACAGAATCAAGATATAGGTGAAATCATGGCAAAGATACTGGTGGTCGACGATGAAAAACTGATTGTAAAGGGAATCCGTTTTTCCCTGCTGCAGGAACAGTGGGAAGTCGATACGGCGTTTGACGGCGAGGAAGCGCTCGAAAAAGCGAAAAAGACCGAATACGATACAGTGCTTCTGGACATTATGCTTCCGAAGATGAGCGGACTCGAGGTCTGCCAGCAGATCCGGGAGTTCAGCAACATGCCGATCATCATGCTGACCGCCAAGAGCGAGGACATCGATAAAATCATGGGCCTGGAGTACGGCGCCGACGATTATATCACCAAACCCTTCAATATTCTGGAAGTCAAGGCCCGGATGAAGGCGATTATGCGGCGGAATCACAAAAAGACTGCGGAGCCTGCCGAAAAGAAAATTGTTGATTCCGGCGATCTGAAGCTCGATGCGGAAAATGAGCGTGTATTTGTCAAAAACAGGGAAGTCAATGTGACCGCGAAGGAATTCGACGTGCTGCACCTCCTCGTGACGAATCCCAATAAAGTCTACAGCCGCGAAAAGCTTCTTTCGCTCGTCTGGGGCTCGGATTATCCGGGAGATGCCCGGACCGTCGATGTACACATTCGAAGACTTCGCGAAAAGATCGAGGAAAACCCCAGTGTGCCGAAGTATGTACAGACAAAATGGGGCGTAGGTTATTTTTATAAGAATGATGAAACTGTTTAAATCACTGAGAATCCGGATCCTGATTTTTGCGCTTCTTTCAGGAATCATACCGATCGTGATTATCCATCTTCTTGTCATTTCCACGTACGAGTCCCGCCTGATTGAGCAGCGCGAAATCGACATTTTACAGCGGCTCAGCGTTATCGCTCAGCAGCTCGGGGAACAGGAGTCTCTGACGGCAAGTCTCACCGAGGACAAAATCGAAACGCTGAACTGGTATGCGAATGCTTACGGCGGAAGACTCCTTGCCGTGGATGACAACTGCCGGATTATCCACGATACTTATCTGATGGACCTGAACAGGATCTGTATTTCCGATGCTGTCTTCTCGGCACTTTCAGGAAACAAT
Organism: uncultured Lachnospiraceae bacterium; assembly: GCA_947168905.1. Lineage (GTDB taxonomy): Bacteria > Bacillota > Clostridia > Lachnospirales > Lachnospiraceae > UBA1267. The sequence continues at coordinate 15,269 of CAMVNR010000006.1, read as the reverse complement.
TATCAAAATTACCGTTCCTCCGAAGACCTTCTCGAATTCGTGCTTCCGGTATATGCCGAGAACAGCGAAGAGCCGACCGTCACCGGAGTGCTTATTATGTCCTCGGATACCAGCTGGCTTAAGGGAAGCGTCAGCTCCGTTTCCACAGGAATGCTTCTTGCCGAAGGGATCATCCTGATCCTGCTGGTTCTCGTCGCGGTCTATGTTTCCTACCTTCTTGTCCGGCCGATCAATGCGGTATCCATGGAAATTGACCGTCTGAATGAAGGAAATATCAATGTCGAACTCGGAGATCTGGAGTCCTATAAGGAAATTGACTCCATTATGAAAAACGCGGAACGGATGGTCGACCATTACCGGGATCTCGAAGAATCTCAGGAGCTCTTTGTCAGCAATGTGTCCCATGAACTGCGTACGCCGATGACCTCCATCCGTGTCCTGGCCGACTCGCTGAAAGGGCAGGACAATATTCCGGAGGCCATGTATCAGGAGATTCTCACCGATATTTCTGATGAAGTCGAACGGGAGTCCACCATTATCGACGATCTTCTGTCGATGGTCCGCCTGGGCAACGGTTCCGACAGTATGAATATCAGTTCGGTCAACATCAATGAATTTATTCTGGATACCTTAAGGCGGATCCGTCCGATCGCCGAAGAACAGAAGATCGAACTGATCTATGAAAGCTTCCGCCAGGTTACGGCTGAGATCGATGAGCCGAAGCTTTCGCAGGCGGTGACCAATCTGATCGAAAACGCGGTAAAGTATAATAAACCCGGCGGCTTTGTCAAAGTCAGCATCGACGCGGACCATGCGTATTTTTATCTGAAAGTGTCCGATAACGGAATCGGAATCCCGCACGATGCGCTGGATCATGTGTTTGAGCGCTTCTACCGTGTGGACAAGGCCCGTTCCCGTGAAACCGGCGGCACCGGTCTCGGACTTTCCATTGCGCGGACGATCATTCTGCAGCATTACGGCGTAATCAAGGCGGAAAGCGAAGAGGGCGAAGGCACAACCTTCACCGTCCGCATCCCGCTGAAACATATTATGGAGACAGGAGGCAGAAGCTGATGAAAAGATTTTCCGTAAGCCTGATGATTCTGCTTTTGATCTTCATCAGCCTGTGCTCCGCCTGCTCTGAGAAGCCCTCAGAAACAACGAAGGACGGCAGCTTCTATGTCTACTACCGGGAACTTGGGAAATCCGATCTCTTTCCTGTGGAGGCTGTCCTCGGAGACAGTATCGATGACGACAATCTGATCTGGTCGGTCTATTCCCATATGAGCTCGGGAGGGGACGAAGCTAATTATTCCAGCGCTGTTCCCAAGGATATTGAACTTCGTGATTACAGAATCGACGACGGGAACTTGGTGCTGAATTTCGATTCGACCTACCTGGTTCTCGAAAAAAAGGAAGAGCTGCTTTTCCGCGCGGCGCTTGTGAGCACCTTTACGCAGCTGCCGGACATCTCCACGGTGGAAATCCGGGTGGAGGGGCAGCCGCTTGTCACTGCGGGGACAACGGTTGTCGGACCCCAGCGCGGTACCGATTTTGTCGATATTATCGGGAACGGTCTGAACGCCTACAGCAGGACCGAAGCGACGCTGTACTTCTCGGATGAAACCGGGAATCTGCTTGTCCCGAGGAAGCGTATGCTGACCTATTCCAATGCGACAACGCTGGAATCCCAGGTCGTGAATTCCCTGATCGCAGGTCCCGATGCCGAGGACGAGTCCGCTTTCAGGACCATTCCGGTCGGAGTGAAGAACCTTTCCGTCAGTACCATCGGCGGAGTCTGTCATGTCAACCTTTCGGATGCCATGCTTTCGGAAGCTTCCGGTGTTTCCCCGGAAGTCTGCATCTATTCGATTGTTGATTCTCTGACAGAGATTTCCGGCATTAACAGTGTGCAGATCTCCATCAACGGCATCTCCAACATGGTCTTTATGGACAGAATCGATCTGAAGGAGAACCTGAAGCAGAATCTGGACCTGATCGTGGATCCGGATACACAGGAAGAAACAGTGAAGGAGGAATAAGATACGAAACGCCCGTGCCTTTATGTGCTGGCGGTTCTGGTTCTTTTGATCATTATTGTAAACGGGAGGAAGGAAAGCAGCTTCTACAGGCTCTGGTTCCGGCCTCCCGATCTTCGTCTGTTTATGGGAAAAAGCGGGCGGGAAAGTCTGCAGTTTGAGGGAAACGGAGTTGTAAAGGATATCCGTATTACAGGAAAGGGTTCGGTTCTCCTGATAAAGACGCCGGGAAGCGAAGCCGGCCTCATCAGGGCTTCCTTTCCGGAAGGAAAAGAATGCAGCATTAAAGCCGGCAGCAGGGTTCGTTTTTCGGGAACACTGGTTCTTGTGAAGCCGCCTGCAAATCCCGGTGAATTCGACTGGCAAAGCTATTATGATTCCCAGGGCGTCTTCCTGATGCTTCGGGATCTTACGGTTCTTCAGGCCGATCCGCCGCGGTTCTCATTTTCGGATCTGTCTTACCGGATCAGGGTCTTCCTTCACGAAGGCATTCAGGAAGGGCTTACGGAAAGCGACCGGGCCTTCGTCTCATCGGTACTTCTCGGTATTCATGAAGAGTCCTATGCGGAGCTTTCGGACGAATTTTCCGACTTTCTGATGATCCGCGTCCTTCTGCAGTCCGGCTTTCATCTGACGCTTCTTGCTTCCTTTCTGGAGCGGGTTCTTAGAAAACTACAGCACAGGCCCTTTCTTCGCGCAGTGCTCGTCTTTTCAATTTGTTTCTGTTATGCCTCTGTTTCCGGCTTCTCCGTCTCTTTCACCCGTGCGCTGCTTCTTGTCGGGCTGCGGTCATTTGCACCGGTCTTCTGCAGGAAGTTTGATCTGTTGTCCGGCGCTTTTCTTGTACTCCTTTTGCTTCTTTTGTTCCAGCCGGGAGCGCTGTTTACATCGGCAGTACAGGTTTATCTGGCCGTTCTTCTGGCGCTTGGTGTCACGGCTCCGCTGGCCTTAGAGTATTTCCGCAAAAGTCCGGCATTCTTTTCAACACTCATCCGCATTCTTTCGCTGCAGATGTGTATGACGCCGGTACAGATTATGAAGAACTGCACGTCTTCCCTTTTTTCACCGCTTCTTTCCCTGGCTGCGATGCTGCCAGCAGGCATGATCCTTTCATCCGGTTTTGCCGGGGCCTTTCTTTCCGGTGCCGCGAAAGCCTGCCGGAACGCGGCCTTTCGCTCGCTTCTTTTGAAGGCCGGGAAAGGTTTTTTCGGGACCTCTCATTATATGCTCGCCTTCTATAAAGCAGTGAAAAATCTTCTGTCGAAAATTCCCGGGGCAGTGGTTGTGAACGGAAAGCCTTCCCTTTGGCTTTTTCTTTTCTTTATGTTTCTTGCCTCTCTTCCGGCGGTTTATTTCGCTGCATGCCTCCGTGTACGGAAATACCGGAAGGAAGAAGAGGAGAGGATCCCCAAAAATACGGAAAAGATCGTTTTCGTACTCGTTTTTCTTCTGATATTTGCGGCGGAGATCTTTTTCCTGAGGACGAAGAAGCTTTCTGATGACGAACTTCGGATTGTCATGCTGGATGTGGGACAGGGCGACTGCTTCCTGGTTTCCTCCGGGGAGGAGCACTATATTGTGGACTGCGGAAGCTCGACAGATGACAGCATCGGCAGGAAGATCCTTCTCCCGGCGCTGAAATACTACGGAATCGGCAGCATCCGCGGTCTTTTACTGTCTCACGGCGATCTCGACCATACGAACGCGGCCCCAGCGCTCCTGAATTCAGAGATTATTCGGACAGAAGCCCTGATTCTTTCCGGTCACGCGAACTGGCAAAAGGATTACGAAAGCGTTCTTTCAGAACTTCCTTCCGCTCTTCCCCTTGTCCTGATTCATGAAGGAGAGTGCGTCTTGTCAGGATCTCTTGCCCTGACCTGTCTTTCCCCGCCAGAAAATGCCGTTTTTAAAGGAAACGACGCATCCATGGTCCTCCTTTTGGAACATCCGGGCGCCAGGGTTCTTTTTACGGGGGACATTTCTTCGGAAATCGAAAAATCCCTTCTTCCAATCGGCGATATCGATCTTTTGAAGGCGCCGCACCACGGTTCGGAGTATTCCTCATCTTCGGAATTTCTTGAGGATCTTCGGGCGGAAACCGTATTTGTCAGCTGCGGCAGGAACAATACCTACGGTCATCCGGGAAAAGGAACAATGAACCGCTACAGAGAAGCCAAAATGAAGGTGTTTCAGACGCCTGAAGACGGTGCGGTCAGCATTACTTACTGCAAAGGAAAACCCGCCAAAATCAGGTGCTTCGCAGTTGAAAAAGACGATTCTTTATGGTACAATCCTAAGAATGAAGCGGCTGAACAGTGATATCAAAAATAATAGCTTTGCGGCAGTTTATCTTCTTTACGGAGATGAGGACTATCTGCGCCTGCAGTACAAAAACCGCCTGTTTAAGGCGGTAGCGCCGGACGATACCATGAATACCATGGTAAAGAGCGGAAAGGACGTGGCGGCGGATCTGGTTTCTCTTCGTGATTTTACGGATACCCTGCCGTTTTTTGCCGAAAGGAGAGTACTCCTTCTGGAGGATACCGGACTCTTTAAATCGGCTTCCGAGGGCTATGACAGGTGGATCGAGTCGCTTCCGGAAACTGCCTGTGTGATTTTTTCGGAACAGGAAGTCGATAAAAGAAACAAGCTGTATAAAGCGGTTATCAAAAAAGGATACGCAGCCGAACTGACGCGGCCGGACGATCAGGCGATCGGCGACTGGGTCCTCCGGAAAATCGGTCAGAATAAGCTCTCGATTACAAAAGAGGCCTTCCGGCGCTTTATGGAACTCGTCGATCCGGATATGCAGACCATTGACAATGAGCTCAGAAAGCTGATGGATTACTGCATGGAGAAGGGAAGCATACTTCCGGAGGATGTCGACCTCATTGTCACCCACAGCCTGACCAATCGTATTTTCGATATGGTGTCGGCGGTTACCGCGGGAAGGCGCGTCGAATCGCTGGACCTGTATTACGAACTGCTTTCGCTGAAGGAATCCCCGATGCGGATCCTGTATCTGATTACGCGCCAGCTGAATCAGATGCTTGTCATTCTCAGGATGCGGCGGGAGAGAAGAAGCAATGACGAGATGGCTTCGGCGCTGAAGCTTCGGCCTTTTATCGTTAAAAAACTGATGAATGAAGCGGCCAAATATACCCCTGAACGTCTCGAGGAACTGATCCGTGAAGCATTGTCCCTGGAAGAAGCGTTCAAATCCGGCGATCTGCAGGAGAATATGGCCGCAGAGCTTCTGATTTTCCGAATGACTTGACACTCCCACCACTGAAGTAGTGGGATTCTTGCTTCAACGACCACAGCATTTCCGGCAAACCGAATACGTCTTACACGATCTCCACAAGCGGTTGTAAAAGCGCGGCGGATATGCTATAATATCGATTTACAGTCCGCTTTACGGACGATTGAACAGAATAATAAATCAATTGAACTTTAGGATGATACAATGGATAACAGAAAATTGCATGTGCATTTTATGGGAATATGCGGAAGCGGCTGTGCTTCGATCGCTATGGTCGCAGCCGCGCGCGGCTTTACGGTATCCGGCTGTGATATGCAGACCGATTCCTATTATGCGGAAGAGCTGAAAAAAAGAGGCATCCCGATCTGTCAGGGGCACAGTGCCAACCACCTTGACGAAACGGTCGATATTGTGGCGGTTTCACCGGCCCTCTTTGATATTGCCCCCGACAACGAAGAGCTTGTGCTTGCAAAAGAGCGCGGGATCCTGATGACCTGGCAGGCCTTTATGGGAAAGTACCTGCAGGACGGGATGCGGTTAACGGCAATCGCCGGAACCCACGGCAAGACGACGACGACCTTCCTTACATCGGAGATCCTCATCGACGCCGGCCTTTCTCCGACCTGTGTGGGCGGTTCGGTGTACAAAAAGTGGGGATCGGGCGGAAAAGCCGGTTCCTCCGACCTTTTTGTCTGCGAAGCCGATGAATTCAACCGTAATTTCCATCATTACCGTCCCGAGACGGCGGTTCTCACCAATGTGGAGATGGACCATCCGGAATGCTATGGTTCCTATGACGAAGTTATTGAAAGCTTCCGGGTGTTTCTGATAGAAGGGAAAAAACTCAGGAATCTGGTGCTGAACGGAGACAGCGAGGGAGCGCTTCAGGTACTTAAGAGAGCCCAGGAAAGTACCGCGCTTTCGGGCGTTCATGTGTGGTTTTTCACTGCGCGTGAGGACGCGGACTTTTCATTCTGCCGTCTTCCGTACCAGACAGTTGTCTATAAAACCGTAAAGAAGGAATTCGGAGATACCCGCTTTACGCTGACGGAAGACGGAAGGAGCGCGGAGTTCTCCATGCTGCTTACCGGCGACTATAATGTACAGAACGCCGCCGCCGCGGTAATCATTGCGCGGCTGCACGGTGTTTCCGACGAAGACTGTCAGAAAACGCTCGGAAAGTTCTATGGCGTCGGAAGGCGTTTTGACCGGGTCGGAGAAGTTTTCGGCGTGCCTCTGTTTGACGACTACGCGCATCATCCGACGGAAATCCGTTCCGTGCTGTCCATGTGCCGGGAGTATTATCCGGAGAAGAAGATCCTGGCGGTTTTCGAACCGCACCAGATTTCGCGCCTCAGGCTGATGTTCTCCGACTATATCAAGGCACTGACCATCGCAGACGAGGTGATCATAACGAAAACCCATATCGGGCGGGAAGTGCATAAGAATGTTGTCCCCGTGTCCAAATCGGAATGGGAAGAAGCTTCTCCTGTGATTCTCCAGGAGGACGATTCCGACCGGGTCGTCGATGAAGTGCTTCATAGGATCAAAAGAGGGGGCTACAGTGTCTGTATTGTCATTGGCGCTGCCAGTTCCTATAAAATAACACGTGAAATCTGCAGAAGAGGGGCTCTATGAACAGATTGACGCAGCTGCAGCAGGAAAGACTCAAGAAAAGAAGACAGCAGAACCGGATACGGCTGATCATGATGGCGGCACTGCTCGTGCTGATCGGGGTAAACGCAGTGTTCCTTGCCCTGAATATCCGTAAAAGCCGGCAGAATACCGCAATGCGCCTTTCTTTGTCACAGACGCAGGAAGAGAGTACCGTTCCGACAGAAACCATCCTGTACGAGCCTTCCACGGATGCACCGGAGACAGAAGCCGCAGCAGAGACCACTGCGGAACCCGAAAAAAGCGTCTATGAAGAGGACCCCAGATACGAAGCGATCCGGGCCTTTGACAACTTCGGCTTTGTGTTTCCGACCGAGCTCTTTGCTGATATTTACGAGGAGCCTTCGTCGGACTCGAGAGTCATCGGAAAAGCCCGGTGCTATTCGGGCGTGAATATTCTCGAATCCACGGAATACTATTACCGGATCGAATACGAAGGCTGCGAGGGATATGTGCTGAAGGACTGCATTAAGATCGGGGAAGAGGCGGAAGCCTTCGGCCTCGAATACTGCCACTCCATGTGTGAGATTACATCCGACGGAACGCCGATCTTATGTACGCCGAATGATGATGCCGCGGCGGTCTGCTTCGCCGAGGCCGGAAAGCCCTTTAAGATTCTGGAGTATCTCGGCGACTGGTATAAGGTCGACAACAATGTCTATACCGGATATGTCCGTATGGAAAATGTCTATAACCGGCGCTTCCTGGATGAGTCTTACTTCTTCCAGCGGCCCGGTGAAAAAATATCGGATCTGAGGCTAGACATTCTGGATTACGCTTTCGAGTGGTTCGGATCACCCTATGTCTGGGGCGGGGAGACGCTCGGAGAGGGCGTGGACTGCTCGGCTTACGTCATGCGCGTTTTCGAGAAATTCGATATCCTGCTTCCGAGGCTTTCCGTTGAACAGTCCGAGTGGGGCAAGCCTGTAGCCTCCATGGAAGAAATCCTTCCCGGGGATCTGCTGTTTTACCACGGCTATAACGATGCCGAAGAGTCTATGACCAAGGGCGTCGGGCATGTCGGTATCTACATCGGGAACGGCAGGATGATTCATGCCGCGAGTACCGGCCGCGGGATTGTTGTGGATGATTATGACTACGTGGAGAAGCCGAGCTGTATCCGCCGTGTCATCAAAGAATAAGGAGATGTGAATGAGTTTAATGGACAAGCTTGAGAGAAAACTTGGTTTTCTCCGGTATCCGAGACTGATGCTGTATCTGGTGATTGCCTATGCTGCCGGTTTTGTGATCAATATGATCTTCCCGTCGGCACTGAATTACCTGGTCTTTTCACCGGATCTGATTTTGAGAGGACAGGTCTGGCGGCTGATCACCTTTGTCATGGTGCCGAATACCGATCAGTTCTTCCTGGCACTCATTACCTGCTTTATTTACTTTTCGATTTCGAGAGCGCTGGAACAGATCATCGGCCGCTGGCGCGTGAATTTTTTCCTGGTCTCGGGCATCCTGATCGAGATCATTTTCGGCTTCCTGTACTACTTTATTTTCAACAGTCTGGCGGGATACTTCCTGGTTTCCTATCTGAATCCGTATTATCTGTACGCGACGCTTTTTGTTGTATTCGCGCTGATCTATCCCGACGCGCGTTTCCTGTTTATGTTTATCATTCCGATCCGCGGAAAATGGATGGTCTTTATTACGCTCGGAATGTATGCGATCGACGTGGTCGCCGCGTTCATGAGAGGGCTTTCGGGCTACGCCTGGGTTCTTGTCTTTATGATTGCCGCTGCGGTGATCAATCTGCTTGTATTCCTGCTTCTTTCCGGTTACCGGCCCGGGAAGCGCTCCGGAAGGCGCTCCAATGTCGTCAATATGAAGAGCTATGCGAAATCCGCTGCCAGCAGGAACCAGGGAAATGGCGCCCCTGCTTACCGGCATAAATGCGCGCTCTGCGGCAGAACGGATAAAACCAATCCGGAGCTTGATTTCCGCTACTGCTCGAAATGCCAGGGCGCTTACGAATACTGCTCCGACCATCTGTATACGCACATTCACGTGGGATCCGGACAGACGGGTTCCGCAGACGGAACTTAAGTCATGAAAAATATCCTTGTAATCGGCGGCGGCGCCTCTGGGTTGGCCGCTGCCGCTTTTGCCAAGAATGAAAATACTCGGGTCCTGCTTCTTGAAAAGAATGAGAAGCTCGGGAAAAAGCTTTACATTACAGGCAAGGGGCGCTGCAATCTGACCAACGATTCCGACCCGGAGAATATTCTTAAAAACACGGTCTCCAACCCGCGTTTTCTCTACAGCGCGCTCTACGGCTTTACGAGCAGGGATGTGATGAACCTGATGGAAGAGAACGGCTGCCCGGTAAAAACAGAACGCGGGAACCGGGTGTTTCCCGTGTCGGATCATTCGTCCGATGTTACAAAGGCATGGGAACGGCTCCTGAAGAAAAAAGGCGTGGAAATCCGTCTGAATCAGGAGGTCAGCTCTCTTGTCATTCGGGAAGATGCGGCTGTCGGCGCAGTTCTTCCTGGAGGAACGGAAATTCCTGCGGATGCGGTGATTGTCTGCACCGGCGGGCTTTCCTATCCTGTGACGGGATCTACCGGCGACGGATACCGTTTTGCCGAAGAAAGCGGTCACAGGATTACGCCGCTTCTTCCGTCTCTTGTCGCTCTGGACTGTTCGGATGATTTTATTCCCGAACTCGAGGGGCTGAGCTTAAGAAACGTGACGCTTCGCTTCGCGCTGAAGAAAAAGAAAGCCTCCGAAATCGGTGAGATGCTGTTTACAAAGACGGGCATCAGCGGTCCTCTGGTACTGACCGCTTCCTCCGTTTTCGGAGAAGAACTGCAGAAGAACGGACTGACGGAAGCGTGGATCGATCTGAAACCCGCTATCACCGAGCAGGAGCTCGACGCACGGATTCTGAAGGATTTTCAGGAGGTCCTGAACAGGGATTTCAGAAATGCGCTTGACGGCCTTCTTCCGAAGAAGCTGATCGGAAGCTTTGTGCGTCTTACAGGGATCGAAGAGACGAAAAAAGTTCACGACATTACGAGAGAGGAACGCATGAGGACGGTACGGCTGATGAAGGCTTTTCCGCTCCATATTGCCGGTTTACGAGGCTTTTCCGAAGCAGTAATCACGAAGGGCGGCATCCGTACCGGGGATGTGAATTCCTCGACCATGGAAAGCCGCCTGATAAAGAACCTGTATTTTGCCGGTGAGGTGCTGGATGTAGATGCACTGACCGGAGGATATAATCTTCAGATTGCGTGGTCGACCGGTGTTCTGGCCGGGAGATCCGCATCAGGCAATCTCTGAACAGGAGGAATCAGATGAGTTTTAATGTGGCGGTGGACGGCCCTGCCGGGGCCGGGAAAAGTACGGTTGCAAAGGCTGCGGCGAAAGCTGCGGGCCTGATTTACGTGGATACAGGCGCAATGTACCGCGCCATCGGCCTGTATATTCTGGAAAACGGCATTGATATCCGGGACGAAGAGAAGGTATCCGGAGCACTGTCCGGGATACAGGTCTCCATCACGTACGAAGAAGGCGTCCAGAAGGTCCTTCTGAACGGAAAGGACGTTTCCGGACAGATCCGCACCCAGGAAGTCGGGGAGGCAGCATCCGTTACGAGCGCTTACGAAGCGGTCCGCGCGAAACTTTTGGAGCTCCAGCGGTCTCTTGCGGCTTCATCCGACGTGATCATGGACGGCAGGGATATCGGGACGAATATTCTTCCGAATGCAGATCTGAAGCTCTACCTTGCCGCCGCGGTTTCGGTACGGGCAAAAAGGCGTTATGACGAACTGATTGAAAAAGGGGAGCCAGCGGTGCTTTCCGAAATTGAAAAGGAAATCGAAGAGCGGGATTACCGGGATTCCCACAGGGAGATCGCTCCACTTAAACGGGCGGAAGACGCTGTACTTCTTGATACCTCTGAAATGGATATCGACAAAGCCGTCAAGACCGCCCTTGCCATGATTTTCGAACGCAGGGTGGAAGTCATGGCCCGCCGGAAATAAAGAGGCCGAAAGGAAGAAGCATGGAAGTCATTACTGCAGAAACCGCCGGATTCTGCTTCGGTGTGGAGAGAGCGGTGGAGGAAGCACTTCAGGCTGCGGAAAAGATCAAAAAAGACCGGGCGGCATCCGACAGCGGAAGTCCTTCGGTATATACCTGCGGGCCGATCGTTCACAACGAATCTGTGATCCGTATGCTCGAAGAAAAAGGGGTGCATGCCGTCACAGACGAGAAGGAAACAGAAGACCTCCCGAAGGACAGCACGATTCTGATCCGCGCGCACGGAATTCCGAAGGAGCTGGAGGAACGTCTTCGCGAAAAAGGCTGCAGGATTATCGACGCAACCTGTCCGTTTGTCAAGAAAATCCACCGGATTGCCGAGAAGAACGCAGAAGAGGGCAGACTCGTACTGATTGCCGGAGATGAGACGCATCCCGAGGTGAAAGGCATCCGAAGCTACGCCGGGCAGGACAGTATCGTCATTTCCTCTCCGGAAGACCTGGAGCGAATTTGTATAGATAAACAGCGAAAAATGTGTCTGGTTGCCCAGACGACATTTAACCATAAAAATTATAAAAAAATAGTTGAAAAAATTAAAGTTTTAGGTTACAATGCTAATGTTGCAGATACTGTATGCAGTGCAACCCGTGAAAGACAGGAGGAAGCCGCTGATCTGTCGTCGAGGGCGGATGTCATGATCGTTATCGGCGGAAAGGACTCTTCGAATTCACAGAAGCTGTATGAAATCTGCAGGAATAATTGTAATCGAACCTACTTCATTCAAACTGCAGCTGACTTAAATGACACATGGTGGTGCGGCGTAAACATTGTGGGGATTACAGCCGGGGCATCAACCCCAAAAACTATTATCAAGGAGGTTCAAACTAATGTCAGAAAGTTTTGAACAATTACTCAATGAGTCTTTTAAGACGATTAGAACGGGGGAGGTTGTCAAAGGCACCGTGATCGCTGTTAAAGATAACGAGATCGAACTGAACATCGGTTATAAGCACGACGGCGTTGTTGCTAAGAATGAATTTACAAATGATCCCCAGGCAGATCTTCAGGAGCTTGTTCATGTCGGTGACGAACTCGACGTTAAGGTTCTGAAGGTGAATGACGGCGACGGCCTTGTACAGCTTTCCGCCCGCCGCGTACGCACGGAAAAGACCAGCCAGGTGCTGGAGGACGCTTTCAACAATCACGAGCCGATCAAAGCGGTTGTCGATGAAGTTGTCAAAGGCGGTCTGTCCTGCACAGTTGACGACGTGAAGGTCTTCATTCCCGCGAGCCTTGTTTCCGATACTTTCGAGAGAGATCTTACAAAGTATGAAGGCCAGGAAATCGAATTCATGCTGACCGAGTACAATCCGCGCAAACACCGCGTGATCGGCGACAGGAAGCAGCTTGTTGTTGCCGAGAAGAAGGCAGCACTGGAAGCACTCCTTTCCAAGATCGCTGTCGGCGATGTCGTGGAAGGAACCGTTAAGAACATTACCGATTTCGGTGCATTCATTGATCTTGGCGGCGCTGACGGTCTGCTGCATATCTCCGAAATGAGCTGGGGACGCATCGAGAGCCCGAAGAGAGTCTTCCATACCGGAGATCATGTGACCGCATTTATCAAAGCAATTGACGGAACCAAGATTGCGCTTTCCCGCAAGTTCCCCGATGAGAATCCGTGGGCGGATGCGGAAACCAAGTTCGCTGTCGGCAATGTTGTTACCGGTAAGGTTGCCCGCCTGACCGATTTCGGCGCATTTGTCGAGCTCGCCAAGGGTGTTGACGGTCTGCTGCACGTCTCTCAGATCAAGAGAGAGCGCGTGGAGAAGCCTTCGGATGTCCTGACTCAGGGCGAAGAAATCACGGCAAAGATCGTTGATCTTGATCTGGACAACAAGAAGATCAGCCTTTCCATGAAGGCCCTTCTTCCGAAGCCGGAGCGCCGTCAGAACAACCGCGGCAGAAGAAACCGCGAGGATGAGAATGTTGATGAGGCATATGTAGACATCGATGCTTACATCCGTAAGATGGATGCCGATGCGAAGCGTGCCGAAGAGAAAGCTGCTGCAGAGGCTGCCAAGGAAGCCGAAGCCGCGGTCGAAGAAGCTCCGATCGAAGAAGCAGCTGCTGCTCTGGATGCCAAGGTTGCGGAAGCGCAGGAAGTCGCCGAAGCAGTTACCGAGGAAGTCAAAGACGCAGAATAATATTATTTTTAGTGAAGCGGCGGCCCTTAAAAAAGGGCCGCCTTTTTCTTTCTACTATCATTTTTGCACAATGATTCCGTTGTTTTTCTCTCTCCGTCATAACACAAGGGAGAACTTGCAAAAGTACCTTGACCGAAGGGCTTTCCGGATGATATAGTTAATGCGTAATTCGTGATATTGCATCATGTTTTTACGGCTCATCAGATGTTGTATTCCCGCATCGATGCCTATAAAACCATCACGGCTTTGTCGGGATGGAATGCCGGTCAAGTGACTGCCGTACAGCATTTTGCGGTCACTTTCCTCGTTATCAAAATACGAAAGGGAAGCTTATGAAAAAAGTCGGAATAGTTATGGGATCAGACTCGGATCTTCCGATCCTGAAAAAGTCTGTCCAGGTGCTTGAAGAATTCAGTGTACCATACGAGGTGCACGTTTATTCCGCACATCGTACACCCGTGGAAGCGCGTGATTTTGCTCTGAACGCGTATGAGAACGGGATTGGCGTAATTATAGCAGCTGCCGGAATGGCAGCCCATCTTGCCGGCGCGATCGCAGCGAATACCACACTGCCCGTGATCGGTATACCCTGTTCAGGAAGTAAATTAAGCGGCATGGACGCTCTTCTTTCCACAGTTATGATGCCATCGGGAATTCCTGTCGCGACTGTGGCCATTGACGGAGGCGCCAATGCCGCTTTATTAGCGGTCCAAATACTGGCGCTCTCGGATGAAGAGCTGCAGAAAAAGCTGAAGGAAAAGCGTGAAAAGGATGCTGCTGCCGTCTTATTAAAGGATGAAGGCATCATGAAGAGGCTGGAGGAGTAAAATATGGGCGGATTCTTCGGCATGACTTCCCGAAGGGACTGTATACCGGAAGTGTTTTACGGAACGGATTACCATTCGCATCTCGGAACCAGAAGAGGAGGAATGGCTTCCACCAACCGGAAAATCGGACTGCAGCGCAAGATACACAGCATTGAAAACTCTCCTTTCAGGACCAAATTTGAACGGATTTTCGAAGAATTATCCGGAAATGCTGCCATCGGGTGCATCAGCGATTTTGATCCGCAGCCTCTTCTTATGACTTCCAAACTCGGAACCTATGCCATCTGCATGGTCGGTGTGATCAATAATTCCGAGGAACTGATTGAGGACCTGCTTTCTCACGGAGCGACCTTTGACGCCATGACCGGCGGGGCAATTAATTCGGTACTGCTGACGGCGGCTTTAATCGCCGAAAAAGACAATTTTGCAGACGGCATCCGGCACGCTCAGATGCGGATCGACGGGACGGCTTCCATCCTGATTCTGAAAGAAGACGGAACGCTTATTGCCGCCCGGGACCGGGACGGACGCCTGCCTATTCTGGTCGGACGGAACGAAGACGGCTACGGTGTGGCTTTTGAATCCTTCGCCCTTCAAAAGCTGGACCTGGCCAGGGAAATGGAACTTGGTCCGGGTGAAATCGTCGAAATCCATCCGGACGAAATCGTCGTCCTGAAGGAAGCGCTTCCAAAAAAACGCATTTGTTCCTTCCTTTGGTCGTATTACGGATATCCGACCTCCACATATGAGGGACAGAACGTGGAAGTGATGCGTTACCGCAACGGACGGATCATGGCGAAACATGACAAGGAAAGCGGTACGGCTGCGCAAATCGACTATGTCGGGGGAGTTCCTGACTCCGGTACACCGCACGCGATCGGCTATGCGAACGAATCCCAGATTCCGTTTGCCAGAGCGTTTATCAAATATACGCCGACCTGGTCCCGTTCCTTTATGCCGGTCAACCAGTCGGAACGCAACCGCATCGCGCATATGAAGCAAATTCCGGTGCATGATCTCATCAAGGACCAGCGGCTTCTCTTTGTAGACGATTCCATTGTCCGCGGAACCCAGCTGAAGGAAACTGTCGATTTCCTGTATGCGAACGGCGCAAAGGAAGTACATATGCGTTCTGCCTGCCCGCCGATCATGTATGCCTGCAAGTACCTGAATTTCTCGCGCTCCACGTCCGACAACGACCTGATTTCCAGACGTGTGATCCGTGAGATTGAGGGCGAAGAGGGGCTGAATCACCTGGAGG